>NZ_JASAUS010000131.1:0-21807 GCF_029953005.1 Bradyrhizobium sp. Mp27
CTATGACAACGCCATGATGGAGGTCAGCGCCGGTCGCGCGCGCCGGCTCTATGGCGAGCGCATGCCGGTCCCGGTCTCGATGTGGCAACCCTGGCTCGCATGGACGGGGCAGGGCGGAGGCGCCAGGGCCACCTTCTTTGCCAACCCCGTCGCGGAGTCCGCTCGCCACCGCGTGGCGCCCTTGATCTGTTACGAGCAACTGCTCGTCTGGCCCGTGCTGCAGTCGATGCTCCAGTCGCCCGACGTGCTTGTCGCTGTTGGCAACGACTGGTGGACCGCCGGTACCAACGTCCTCGCGATTCAAAGAGCCAGTACCGAAGCCTGGGCGCGCCTGTTCGGACTGCCGGTCGTGCTCTCGTTCAACACTTGAAGGGGGATATCATCATGATCGATGCTGCCACCATTCACCAATGCGCCGATCCTGCTCTGAAGCCCGCGATCGTCGAGAAATTCATCCGTGCGGTCGGGGCACCCGATCCGCTTGCCGTCACTGTCCAGACCGGAAACCGCGTCGTTCTCGTGACGCCGCCCAAGACCGCGGATGACGCCATGGAGCTGGTCCGCCGTTACGTCGGCCAGGCCATGGTCCGCGTTGGGGTGACCCAATATCCGGCCGGGCTCGGCGTCACCGACGTCGCCGAGCTCAAGCCCGATCTCGTCGAGGCCTGCGCCAATATCAGGATGGGCACCGCGCTGTTCGGCAAGGTTTATCGCATCGTCACGAAATGGTATGGCGCGCCGGTCGACGAGGCATTCGGCGATGCGATCGACGCCTGGAAGACCGGCTATTTCGAAGAAAAATGTGTGTTCGACGAGCCCGATCCCGGCAGCCTGCCAGCCCGCAAGGGGGCGTCGGACGCTGGCGACAAACCCGCGGATGGTGACGCAGCGAGGCCTGCGAGCAGTCCGGGCAATGGGACCCCGCAGGAAAAGGAGCCGGACAATCCGAACAAGGCTGGCATCAGGATCGATCTGACCGGCATTGGCGTCGGCAAGCCGAAATAGCCCTTTGCGGACTACCTGGGCCCCAGCTGGAAAGCCAGGGTCTATTGGATAGGCGGCAGCGCTACGCTGTCGGCCGTAAGCTCCTTGATGTTGATGTGCAAGGGCCCGCGATCCGGCTGATTCTGCGGAGCGTGAGGTCGCCGCTCTGACGGGCTATCGCATACTCGGTCGTGCGCGGGGAGGCTCGGCGACGCACGGTCGCCTCCAGGCGGTCATTCTCTTTCCTCGAGCAGTAGGTGCCGGACGCCACCAATCATTAGCGCACCCTTCATATCGCAAGCTCTTGGCCGCTCAGACCCTACCAACTTGGGTGAAGCCGCCCCATTCTCCACGGCTGGCGTCGAATCTCTCTTCAATCTATAAGGAACTAGGGCAGTACGCGCTGCCTCGGGGCTTAGAAACCCCTCGATTAGCGGTTGGTGCCGGCCGTGACGGCACCGGGATCCTCTGACCTATTGGCCGGGGGCCTGCGACGTATGTCCAGGCGCCTCGGTGCTAAAGGTCACAGGGACCGTCTAATCGCGGTTTTCTAACCCCCGGCTTGGGATCAAGGGGATTATCGTCGGCGGGGGCGCACCGCGGACCTAGTCTGCGTGAGAATTGTGGCATCGAACAATGATGATGGATCACCCGACCCCGGGCTCAACTGCGAGCTTGAGCACATCTTCGGGGGAATGGGACAACCTGAGCTTGAGCGCCTAACCATCGACGCCATTCGCGAATACCGTGCGAGCGTCGCGCTCGCCGAGACGGCCCGATTGCAGCGGCTAGCCGCAGAGGCTGGCATTGCCTCTTGTCCCGACCGTCGGGCAGAGCTCCAACGAACCCATGAACATGCGGAGACTGAGCATCGGGCCCGCCAGCTTGTCCTCAACAGCCTGATCGATCGCCTTGGCTACGTTCCCAAAATTCCCGCCGGATAATCGTCATGGCAACCGAGCTCTAGGCCCGGCGTCGCCGTTGATCGAAGAGCAGGGTCGTCCGGTAACGTATCACCGTGGCCTAGATCAACTTTTTCTCCATGGCGATACGGACGGCTTGCTGGAGATTGCTGGCGCCGAGTTTGTCGCGCGCATTGTCCAGATAGCATTGGACCGTTCGTGGCCTGATCCCAAGCAAGTCCGCGATCACATTCATTGACTTGCCGTGTGACGACCAGCTGAGCGAGGTCGCTTCCTGCGTCGACAACGTCACGTTCCCTGTCTTGAAGGACGACCCAGATGCCAGGCTGAGGCGAACGTGAATATAGGCGAGCGCCAATGCCGCCTGCGTCGGATCCCATGGCGGGACCTCGACCCGCTGCCGATCTGATGCGAGCGTGATCATCGCGGTCCGGCCATAGCTTGTCCTGATCGGAACGGAAACGCCGGAGCGGATGCCGAAGTCAGTTGCTTCGGAACAGAATTGCTTGATCTCGCGCGAGCTCCTGCGCACCTCGCGTTCCTCCGCTGACCAGGCGAACATCCGCATGCTGCGCTTGGCGGTCGTTACGACAGGGTCGATGATGGTGTAATGCTTTGCAAAATAGAGGCTCAGCCACTCCGCAGGATAATCGCTGAAAACAACCGCGTCATCGCCGTGAACATGAATGTAGGCATAGCGCTCAAAGCCGGATGAGACAGTAAACTTCTTGATCGCGTTGCGAATGGAGCGCTCATCGCGTGCCAGATCGACAGCGTCGATCAACCCCTGTAACTGCCCATCCAAATTAAATTCCTCCTCGTCTTCAACGTCCAAGCAAAGCGATCGAGCCTTGCTCGTCGGAGGAGCATCGCGATTCTGTCATTATTTTGATTGATCAGCTTTTTGGGTCGGTTCGACGGAATTCAAGCTCTTCCCGACTTCCCGGCTGGTCTTCCCTGCGCCCGCCTCGGGTTCCCAATGAAGGTCCACGAAGCGATGCGAGATCTCATCCGCGCCCGCGTGGCGGCATTGAGACCCTGCGGTTCCACCGCCAACAGGTGAGCGCCTTCATGCTCAAGAGTGGACGTACTAATCCCCGCAAGAAGGGCTGGACGATGCCTTATCTGCGCTGGTTTCAGGAAGTTCGATGATCCTGCACGTCAGGAGATGGTCGAAGCAATTTGTATCTCCAGGGAGGACCCCATCCTGCCCAAGCGGAGCGATGTCGGTGTGATGGTTAGCCGTATGCGTTGGTGTTTTTGGGAGGTGCGCGGGGCTATCGGGGTTCGAATCCCTCCTCTCCGCCATTCAATCGAAGACGTCGGGAAACCCCAGCAAAATGGGGCTATTTGCGTAGACCCGGTGAAACCCTGTGTAGCACCCAGCATACACCCCTCGTGCGTCCGTCACCCAGCGAATCCTTGCAGATTTTCCTGCCTCCAAATCCTTGATCGACTTTTCTGTTTTGAAGACAGCGCGCCGATTCAATGCGCCGCGGGTTACGAACTACCAATGAAGATCTCCCTCGGCCTGGCCGATATCCTTCGCGCCGAAAAACCGCGACGGCGTCGCGGGGAGGCAGCAGAGCCCAAGCTGCGGCTGACAGCTTTCCAAGCCGAGGATTCGTTTCCTTCGTCCGTCCACTTGAGGCGTGCGTTGCGGTTTTGAGGGCTCTCAAGGCTGAAACAGGGGTTCGATTCCCCTAGGGAGCGCCACTTCGGTACACATCTGCGAACACCGCCGGATGCCACGACGCGGCCTGCAACCGCCTGTTCCAGCGTCGCTTTATCTCCGACAATGCGGATGACGTGGTCGTCGACCTCAATCTGGTCAACAACACTCCGGATATAGGCCTTACGGAAGGGGATGTCGCCGGAGGTGATATTCTCGCGCATGGCTCGTCCGAAACGCTCGATGGCTTCTGAACCAAAATCGGTGGCGCCGGCCGTCTGGGACTTGATCCGTTCGAGTGCGGTTTTAGCCCGATCACGGTCGAGCTTGAGGCTCGCGATCCGCTGCTTGAGGACATCATCGAGATCCGTGATGCCTTCCTCGACCATTTTGTAGAGGCGCTTTAGCCTCTCGTCCGCCTCGGTGACCTCCGTCTGAAGGGTGGAGACGCGCCGATCGATCTCGATCGCCTTTTCGGCTCTCCTGGCCGAAACCGAGGCCAGTATTGCCGTCAACCGCTCGGGATGAAAAAGGCGCTCCACCAAGTGGGTTGTCACCAGATCGTCCAGCTTCTTCATCGGGATCGAACGCCCCTTGCTGGCCATCTTGCCTTGGCGGACGCAGGTTGAGCAGGTGTAATATTTGTGCACGGTCCCGGATTTTGATGTTCCCGTCCGCAAGGTCATTGCCCCGCCACAGGATGCGCAGACCGTCAAGCCGGTCAGGAGAATTGGACCGGTTATGGTGCGAGGGGCCGCGACGCGCGGATCTCTGCTCTTTAGCGAAGCTGCAACCGCATCGAATTCATTCCTGGGGATGATAGGGGGGACGTCGACAACGATATGTTCGTTGCCGGGCTTCTCGCGCCCGGTCTTGGCGCAACGCTTATTGAAGACCCATTCGCCGATATAGACCGTATTGGTCAGGATCTTATGCACGGCGGCTACGCCGAACAAACCGCCCGTGCGGGTGCGGTATCCATGTTTGTTCAGCCAGGTGGCCGTTGACTTGACGCCCATCGGCCCGGATTTGCCGTCGCCGAGCCGATAGAGCTTGAAAATCGTCTTGACCGCTTCGGCCTCGACAGCGTCAACGCACAGTCGCTTCTTGATGCGCGCACCTCGCTTCTCGACTTCCTCCACCGCATAGCCAAGGGGAATGGGAGAGCCGTTATAAAACCCCTGGCGTGCATTCTCTTTCATTGCACGTAGAACGTGTTTTGAATTCTCCCGTGACTGATACTCGTCGAACAAGGCGATGATCTGTCGCATCATCACTTGCGCCGGATCATCTCCCAGCTCTTGCGTGATCGAGACGAGCCGCACGCCGTGCTTGGCAAGCCGGCGAACATACATTTCGAGGCCGAAAGCATCGCGGAAAAATCGACTAAAACTGTGCACGACGATGACGTCGAAGGGATGATCGTCGTCGCAAGCACGTTCGATCATGCGCTGAAACTCGGTGCGGTCTTCCTCCATTCCCGAGGCGCCCGCGTCGACATATTCGGAGGCCGATTTCCAGCTGTGTGCCTTGCAGTAATTTAGAAAACTTTTCCGCTGGTCCGGGATGGACAGGTCCGATTCTGCTTGTCTCCCCGTGGATACCCGAAGATAGGCGCAAGCGCGCAGGTTCGTGGCGTCGGGACTTTCGTTTTTTGCACGATCGGATTGATCTAACTCGACGCTCATGATTCGGACTCTATTTTTATTAGCTCAAGACGGACAACATCCTGGCACGCTCAACTATGCCGGTTCCGCGAATCGCCGTCAAACTGCTATTTTTTGTGGTTTTTTGATCCCGCTCTCAGCAGAATTGGACAACGAGGCAATCGAGGCGGGCGTGGCGGCGGATGCAGATCGCGCCGTACGTCCCGACAAATCCAAAAATTGCGCGAGAAGTGGCATCGTGCGCATCGCACTCGTAGGGGCGCTTCGTACTCAATTCGAATTCTGACGCCGAGTGGAGAGGGCGAACCTCGAACGTGACGCGACCGTCCTTGAACGCGCTACTGATCCTTCCGAATTGCTGGAAGTCACCAAGATGGATTTCCACATATGCCTTATAATCGAGCGCGCGTTTCAGCACGGCGATCGCGGCAAGCAGGCTACGATGGGCGCAGGTGGCCGCAAGCGGCGCGACCGTTTCAATCGCGTCACCCACGAAGCGCTTCAGCAGTACCTCGCTGGAGGCGAGTATGTTCTGAGCGTTTTCAGCGTTCGCAATGGTCATCATTTTCTTCCCCTTTTGGAGTTGTGAGTGCTTTGCTGTGAGGGTCGTTAAACGGTCTGCAGTTAGCTAACGGTCGCTAGTGGTGCCTCCGAGAATTTCATCGAGTAACACCCCGAGGAACGTCTCCAGCACGTCGATTTCGGCGTGCGTCACCGGAATGATGTCAGGCCAGGTGTCGACGACTGCGCACGGGTCTGTGGGAATTGCTGTCGGTTCAAGGCAACTCGCATCACTCGGTTGTGCTGGAGCGGAGCCGGCATAGGCCGAGGGATCGGTGCGTTGGTGAGAAAGGCGCTCAGTCAAGGGACGCCTCCCTCGACTTGCTCCGCTTTAGCTGGGTCTCAGGTTCTTGTGCTGGAGACGTAAAGCCGGCCTCCCGGACCGCTACATCGAGCTCGATCGCGTCAAGGGTGGTCTCTCGAACATGGGCCAGGGAAAGTCGCTTCGCGAGCCAGGCGAGTCGTTCGTCGGAAGCCGGTGCGGTGACTTTGCTCTGCTGGTCCAGCGGAAGCTCGGCCGCGATGCTCTTATCGATCGTCGTGACGTCGATAACGAAATTGGTCGACTTGCGGGCGCGACTGGCCGCGACATAGATCTGGTGGCGATCGAATGCGGGATCGACGAGTGCGATCGCGTCATCAACCGTCACTCCCTGGGCTTGATAAATGGTCGATGCATATGCCCAGCCAAGGCGCGCCCGTCCCTTGTGATCAGCAATATCGTCAGGGCTGAACGTGATGCGACGCCCCGAAACCACGGCTTCGATCCGGATGGCCTGCTTCTCGTCCGAGGTAGCTGTCAGGGTCTGCTGGACGCTGAGGACGGTACCAATTGTCCCATTGATGACGCCGAGGGCGTCATTTCGCGTTCGGAAGCAAATGCGATCGCCCTTTGCCAAGGCGAGCTTGGTTGTTTGCCCCGAGGGCGTCACCGAAGCGAAGACAACATCCGGACCCACGATCCGGCCTTCCGAACGCAAAATGTCGCGGACTGCCAGGGAGATCGCGTTGACGTCGGCGTTCGTACGGGCCAAGAGCAACGGCTCGCTGGTCGGGCTCGCCGCGCGCTTTTCGCGCCAGCGCTCGACCATCGCTTCGATCGCCGCCGAGTAGCCGTCGGCCTCAATAAGATGGCCGCGCAGAGCGTATTCCGTAAGCGCGTCTTCGGCGCGGCCGTTGCCGAAGGCATGAATGGCGTCGCGCTGCCACTGATCGTGCTGACGCACAATCGTCTCCACGCGCGCGGTCTCGATCGCGCGTTGAACCAGGCTGAGCCCGGGGCTACCGATGGCTTGGAGTTGCTTCGGATCGCCTACGCAGATGAGCTTCCCGCCCGCTCGTTCGACGGTCGCAAGCAGCAACGCCATATCGCGCGAATTGACGAGTCCTGCCTCGTCAAGGACGAGCACGTCGCCGGGCCGCAAAAAGTCGCCATCATGACGCGCTTTTTCGAGCCACGAGGCGAGCGCCCGCCCAGGAATCGAAAAATCGCTCTGAAGGGCTGTGGCCGTCTTCCACGCCGTCGCGGTACCCAATACGCGTCGCCGACCGGATTCCTTGTACAGAGAAACGACGGGGCCGATAGTCGTTGTCTTACCCGAGCCTGGCGCGCCAGCGACCACGCAGATCGCGGAAGCCCCGGTCATCGCGAGTGCCGCCTCAATTTGCTCGTCACTGAGGCCGGCCTGCTTGCACCGAACACGAACGCTGTCCGCGTCCAGCGCAAAGTTACCACGCGCGGCCAGGCGAGCCGCGCATGCCACCACCTCACGCTCCAACAGCAGCATTTCCGGCGTCGAGTAACGCGGCCGGTCGAGTTGGTCCCGCCCGATCTCCACGAAGGCCTGCGTGTCGAGCAGCCGCTGGATCTCGACATCGATCCGCGTTGTCGGCAAACCGGTCCCGACAAAGGCTGAGGCGACGGCGCGCAGCAGGTCCTTACGTTCGATGACCGATTGGTTTTCAGTCAACGACCGCGGCAACTCGGCGAGGCGTTCAGCGAGCAGGCGTTCCGAGGCCTCGTGGTCGAGGATGCGATCGGGGTGTCGCAGATTTTCGACGTAGTGTTCGACGTCAATGCCCCTTGCCCTCGCGGCTTCCGCCCAGATTTCCTCCCGGCGTCGCGAGGCCATTTCATCTTTCGCGCCGCGCGTTGCCTTCGCGATCGCTCCCGCTAGCGCGGGCGCATCCTTGCTGGCGAGGCCATGCTTCTTGAGCTCGTTCCTGATTTCCTGCCTGCGCCCAGAAAAATAATCGATGTGCGCCTGATCAACACCCTTGACCTCGAACGTACCGTTGGGGCCGATGCGATCGATCTCGAATCCAAGCGCTTGAATTTCATAAGCCCACGCGGCGTGCACTTGAGCGCCGAGAGTCATTTTAAGCTCGCGCTGAGCGACCGAGTGCAACGCACCCACGGTACCGTCGGCTCGCGTTGCCAAGTTCAAGGCAACGCAGTGCAGGTGCCAGTTTGGGTCCTCAAAGAATTTGCCATCGTCATGAACGCTGGGGCGGCTTTCGCCGTGGCGATACATGGCCGCAGAGAGGGGCACACGTTCGACGCGAATCCCATTGCGACCGCGGCGGGCGTAAGTTCCCTCGCGTTCGAGCAAATCAAGCGATGTTTTCGCCGCGCGAGCAAATGCTTGGTCGAGCTGTGCGCGCAAATCGGGGGCCGCCAGCGCCCAGATGAGCGCCAGTGAGCGCGGGACGGAAAATGTGATGTCATAGGCCGGGACACGAGCCCCGCCCCGGCCGCGCGTGCGCGAGAGAAGCGGCGACCCATTTACCGCCAACCCGGCATACAGTCGCTGAAACACCACGGGATCGACTTGTGCGCCGTCGACCAGGCCCAAGTCGCCAGCCGGCGCGTACCACACGCCCGGCGGCTCCCGACCGCCTTCGTAGTATGAGCCACGCCGATCCCCCTCGGCTTCCCGAGGGTAGTAGCTGGCGTCGGCAGCGATGCTCCAGGTTGCGACCACGAATTGGACCTCGATTCAGGTCCGCACAATTCGCTATCCGCCCGCTGACTGACGGGACGCTTATCCTAAGATAACGAGCCGCTCAGAAAAAAAGTCGAGACCGTCGCCCACCGGACGCCAATCAGGTCGGTATACACGTTCGTAAACTTGCAAATCTCCTCGCGGGGCGCTTGCCGGCAGCAGCTATTCCTGCACAGTGACCAAGCTGGTCGCCTCGTGACGCAGAGCCGCGTCAATAGTCCTCTTCTACGAGTGTGAGGAGGCTCATCGCTTTCTCGATCATCGTTGGCTTCTTGCTTCGGCTTGGAGTGAGCAGCCAGGCATTCATCGGCAACCGTCAGCAATCACCGCCAAGGCGTTCGCCCGCTACGGCGCTATTTGAAGGCGCGCGTGCGACAGCCTTCGCTTCCAGCGTTGTTGGATCACCATTGAGAATGCAAGATTTCTCACCGAGCCAATCAGATCTGCGCTGATTCTCAGTGATGTTGTGCACAGACAATGGGGTCAAACGACTTTGCGATCGCGACATAACGTTACATCAAGTTTGACGCGAGCGAAACAAACCGGCGTCTGTTCGCTCGCTTCAATCAGCCTGCTAAGGCTTTGTTGTAGTCTGGTTGTCAGAGCTTGTTCGCCCATCCGACGGGCCATTGCAGAATCGGCACATGCTCGAAGCCTGTGATGGCCGCGCGTATGAAGGGTTTTCCAGTCGCGGAATAGAACTTGCCAAGCGTGCCGGTCAGCTCGCTCTCGGAAAGCACAGGAATCTCCTTTGTCGGCCAGTCCTTGGAGGGATCCCCGCCTGTCAGAGTGGGGTTCCAGGTGACCGTCCGCGACCCAAACCAATCCCGGGCGATCTCTCCACGGGAAGGTCCGGGCGCTACGCGCGATATGATCTGAAGACCAAAGTTACCTAGCAAGGAATTGGTCGCGTCGGCGCTGAGTGTCCGCCGTAGCTGCGCGGGGACTTGCAGCGCGGCAACGATCCGGACGCCGCGAGAGCGGCCAAGAGCCACGAGGCGCTCGATTGTCGTGTCATCGCAGAACCGCGGGAGTTCGTCGAGACCGAGCCAGATCGCGCCGTCATGGTTGTCCTGGACTTCGCTGCCAAGAAGCGTCGCCTGGACGCAACGCAGACACAATTTCAGAAACGCGGCTGATTGGCTCTCGCGATCGAACTCAAGTCGGAGAAAGATCACCCGGCGCTGGCTCTTGCCCGCAGCCCAACCGCGCAGCGACACCTTCGGTCCTCGCGCCTGTTCCCGCGCTGCCAACGACCATGCGAACGACCCGACATTGGCCACGACAGTGACGAGAATTGACATGACGGTTGCCGTGGGGTCGCCGTCCTTGGTCTGCAACAAGTGAACCACGTCCGGCATGGAGCCGCGAATGAGGCGCTCTTGTTCCGCGAATGGCTTAGCCAGCGCGTCCTTCAGATCCCGCCATCCCCACTTTGGCCCGAGTTGGCGCTGGAGAGCGACAATCAGGCCGACCAAGTACAACCGTGCGCCATCACTCCAGATCGGGTCCTTGGAGTCCGGGATCAGAACCGCGGCGAGTTCGATGGCATCTTGACGATTACGAATGTCTCGACCGATCGCCCAAATGAAGCCGTCTTCACCTCCTAACCCCAGCTCTCCCGCGCCCGGAACGTCAAAGCGACGCCTTGCATCGCCCTTGACGTCAACGATCAGGCAACGATCGCCACGCCGGATCGCCTGCCGCAGCAGCCCCTCGACGATCGTACTCTTGCCTGCGCCAGTCGTACCAAGGACGGCCACGTGTTCGGGTTCGACATCGCGCGGCATGCGTACGCCTGGCGCGAGATATATGCCGCGGCCCGCGGCCATGCGCCTGTCGCGCCATGTCTCCTCGATATGAGAAATGCCGTAACCACCATAGCGCGGTTCAGCGCCGATCGACGTTTGAACATTGCGGGTTGGTGGCAATCCCCTGTGAACCGCCTGGTAGATGATCTTGTAGCTCTTTGCGCATGCAATCAGGCTGGCGGCCAGCAGAATCGATGTTGACGTCAACGCGCCGACCGCCATCAAGGAGGCGACTGGCCGCGCCGTGACATGATGCAGGAACTCAGCCATCGATCCAATCGAGCCGATGACGGGAGCACTTGCCCAGATGTCGTGCCACATCGAACTGAAGAATCCGATATCGACGCGCACGGGGGCGTCCATGCTTCCATCCCAGCCGACGGGAGGAATGAGCCAGTGCAGACAGGTCCACAGACCAATAGCGACGGCGATTGCAACGGTCCATGCGGGCACGATGGCGGGAAACGTGTCGGGCTTGCTTTCGAGCGGATGAGTCCTTGTCATGGGAGAGTTCTTCCTTGTTACGGGTGGGAATTGGGAATGACGACGAGTGAGCCGGGCGGCAGCGCTAAGCGGAAATCGAGGTGCGGATTCGCGGCAACCACGACGTCGGGCGTGAGGCCGGTCAGCGCAACGACACGGTCGATCGTCAACTGACCGGACGAGGCGCGATAAACGCGGTCACGCTCGACGAAGTCGAGCCGCGCACATACCGGCCAGCGCGCGACAACCTCGGTCCTGCGGCCGCCGATCGTTTCGAGCAGCGGATGGCTCAGGTGCTCGGTGATCACCCCGATCACGCCGCAGAGAGCGGTAACCGCCAGGCACTTCAAGAGCGGGTGCGCGAAGTGCCATGAGCGCTTGACGTTCTCCAAGCCAGACCGCGTCTGTTTGACCTTCGCCGGGGCGGGCGTCGAGGCCACGTCGCGGATGTTCTTGCTCAGCGCCGCGAACAGCAACAGTCCTTGAGGACCGAGCCGGGCAAAAACCTCAGGATTGATGCGGCGGAGTTGATCAGGCGTCAGGCTTGCGAGCTTGCGGGCGAGCCGACGCTTAGCGCGGTTGCCGTTGCGCGCCGCCGTCGTCAAGCGCAGAAGCGCTTCCGTGATGGTCAGATGATCAGTCATGATCACCCCCGTGCTTAGTGCCGGGCTGGACGATGCTCGCGAGTGCCTGCCAAGCGCCATGCAGCCATTCGGCGACGTCTCCGTGACGGGCGATCGCGAGACCACGGGTCTCGCGTGCCCACATGATCAGCTTCTTCTCGTCGGCGAGGTTCGTCTCCGGATCGAGCAAAGCCACCTCCGAAAACCGCAAGCCCTGGTCCTCATAGGGCTCCCAAGTCCCGGCCGCCATGGCCGGGATGGTGATGGTCGCGTATTTGCCGAGCAGCGGTTCGATATCGCGGGTCCAGCTCTTCTGGGCCTCGCTGATCTCCGGGAAGCGGAACGTGCCGCTCTTTTCGTTGAGGGCGACCACGATGCGGGCATCGGGCAGCGCCTCCAGAACCGCATTGATGAGACGCGGGACGTCCGTCATCATCACGGCGTCCGCCGTCGTCACGATGAATGCGGTGAACGACATCCCCGAACGCTTGAACAGCGCGCCGATGCGCGCTCGGGCCGCGTGCTCCAGGACCGCGCCGGGATACTCGCCCGAGCCGATGTCGAGGAGCAGGATGCCGCCCTGTTCGGCGACGCGCTCGATCTCGCCGTCCAAGGGCGCGAAGGCACGCGTGCGGGCGTAGCTATCGAGGCGTCCGTCACGGTCGGTCGGCAACTGGACCTGGGCGAACCGTCCCGGATAGCGGCTCGGCAAACGGTCGCTGCGATCGACCGAAACGCCACGCCACGGACCGCCGGTCGCATCGAGAAGATCCGCGGCGCAGCGGATAAGCGTGGATTTCCCGACCGCGGATTTGAGGCCGAAGCTCGCGTAGATCGCGGCCGGAAGCGGTCCGCTACTGGACTTTTTGGACATTGCCTTTCTCCGTGGCGCGACATGCGCCTCGCGAAGAAAAGCGGAGATCAGACCTCCCTGTTGGGACGCCTATCCTAAGTTACGCTCGTTATCATCGACCTCGGGAAGAATAACCCCCCAAAACTTCCGCCCGGCCTCCGGATCACCAGCCCAAGCCGACAACCTATTCCAGGCGAGCAGGGTATCCGCATGTGGGGCAAGGGAACGAATGAGATCGCTGTAAAGGGCGAGATGACGATCTTGATCGAGGTTTGCGACCGGGAAGACCATTCCAGCTAGCTCACGTTCGCCGCGCCAATGGTGGCGAGCGGAAGGGGCGAGAAGGCCACACCATTTGAAAGCATTCTCACGAAGATGGTCGGCCCCGAAGCCCAGGAACATACGTCGAGCAGCCAAGCGGTTATCGATCTTGTCGATCACAGGTCCAATGATGCAATTCGCTGCAGCGATGATTTCCTCATCATCCGCGCGCTCGAAGATCGTCTCACAAATTCCAGCAATCGTATGTCGAGCCACAGAGTATGCGACATACTCTCTGCGAAGCGACAGAATCAACTGCAGTATGTCATTGACCTGGGTCGTATAGTGTTGGGCATCGCCCAAGAAATGCTTTGGCGCGCGGACCTCACTATATTTTTCTGAAGCGAATTCTGGGTTTCGATTAAGCTTCTCCTGGATGAGGTCGACCAGATTCTGCGCCAGATCGCCCAGCAATTGACGCTGCGATTGATCGCCATCGGCACGCCGCTCACCTAGGGTACTCGTCCGCGGCCGTCCCTTTGAGTACGGCCAGACCATGTCGAGCATCGCGCTAATGAGATAAAATCCTGGTTCGCAGCGGGCCCATCGCTCGATGGTCATCCCGCTTTTTTGATCGAAGCTGGATCGCATAAATTGGACGGCGTACTTTGCTTCCGTCGTTCCGGCAGCCATGCGCTGCATGTCGCGGGGCGCGAGGGCTCGCTTCAAATCTCGCAAGGGTATGCGCCCCAGTCTCTGGTAGCGCTGTACAAGTCGCAAGAAGCTGTCCGGCCAGTCCGTTTCGAGCGGGATCAGCTCCAGATACAGACGGCCTCCTTCCTCGTCCCACCAGTTTGAATAGAGGTCGATTTGGGCCTTACGAATGATCTGATCGGTCGCGAGAATATCCCAGAAATAGAGCCGCCGCTTATCGAGACGGTAGCGTTTGGTGCCGCGGCCGGTGACGATCCGTGTCGTTTGATGTTTGGTTGCCGCAATAATGGTTTTGCCAAATGGAGGATGGCCGACCATTGCGGCTATGGCATAGCTCGAAATCCACTCCCGCGATCTTGGCTTTTTGCCACCCCGAAACCATGCGACCAGCTCGTCAAGCGCCCGTTCAACATCTTTAAGTCTCTGCGAGGGGACTTTTATGGCGAGATACTGGTTCGAATTGTTGTAGATCCTCGACGGGAGATTGTGGTGAGCGGATATGATCTGTGAAAGACACTCATTGACGAGCTGGCGGAGCCTGAATGCAACGTCCACGACATCACGGCAGCCGAGGTTCCTTATGAGCCTGACCCTCCCCTCATACGAATCGCGCAAGATAGCTTCATCGATCACGCGTCAAGCCTCGTCGGTATCGAGCGGACGGATTCGCCTCGGCCGCGATTGAGATAATTTCATCAAGACGAACTCATTGTCCGCCGGGGCGGGGCGCGGCGCGTGAACGGGCTTCCTTTCTGGGGAGCGCAGCCGCTCGCTCGGGACGACAGTGGGCGTCGAAGCGAGGAGTGTTCGATCTTCCGGCCTGGCCTGCTGCGTCCGACGTTTTGAGCGGGCGCGACTAAGTTGGGTGCGCAAGGTGGCGCTGTCATAGGGGGCGCCGGACGCCAACGTGAGGCCGGCCGCGGTTAACGCCCTCGCGAACGCAGGAATTTTCAGCTTGGTGCGACGTGCAAGATCCTCGAATTCGTCAAGGAAGTCGACGAGCACGGCATCAACCGGCGCTCGCTCGCCGGGCTCGATCAACACGGCCGCCACCACCTTCCTTGCCCATCTCTCGACCGACATCAGTCCCTCTCTCAGACCACCGAAAGGAGAATATTTCGTAACTTTCGTCAGGTTCCGGCGAAGGCCGTCGCCGATCGGAAGCTTGCGGGAAACGCTTGCCGAAATGCCGAAATCCCGAACATTGCTCGGCTTCAAACATAAGCATCCTGCCGGAGAAAGTAATAGGGCGGCCGTCTGGCCGCCCTAACGCGATCTGATTTGTCCGGCTAGCCGTGCGGCGAGGGAAAGAGTTTCCAGAGCTTCGGATTGACCTCCCAATCTTTCGAAGGGCGACCGGCCTGCGTCGCGCGCTCCTGCGGCCTCACAACGCCGCGCAGCCGCAGCTCCTCCATGCACCGGCCAACGTCCTCGGCATCGCGCACCGGAGATCCCAATCCCCGGCGCAGATCGTCGCGAGCGTTGACCACCGGCTTCCTCAGACGCGCCAGATAACGCGCCAAATGAACGGTGGGAGACTCGATCTCGCGCCGGTTGAATTCGGTGACCACCCGCTCGCCCATCACCAGGAAGTATCGGTTCATCAGTTCAACGCCCCGCTGCGCATCCTCGCCGGAGATGGCAGCGCCCGGCAACTCGTCGCCCGCCAGCGCACGTTCGCAGAGCGCGAGATTCAGTGCCAGGCGGAGTGCCTGCGCTCGCGCGCGCCCCAGGAGAGACTTCACGATCGTCGACGAGACGGCACGTCGCTCGTTCCAGCCCGCAGTGGCGGCGCGGAAGATCTCGCGCGCCTCCGACGACACGGCGATGAGCTGAGGGTAGGCACCGGGCAATCCACGAGGCTCGATGTCCGCCAGGCGCTTCAACGCAACGATCAGGTCGTCCATCGGACCATCCGATTCTGCCATCTCGTCGGTTCGGACGACGTCTGGAGCGCACCAAAGGAATCGCGGCGCCATTCCATCGTGCGCGGAGCCCAGCAGCAACGCAACCCGCTCCGGCTGGGTGGCTCCGAGGATCGTCAGCTGCAGCGCCTCGATGGTGATTTCGCCGTCGCGAGCATTTGCGACGACGTGCGGCTTGCCGTCGAATGCCTCCAGGAGCAGTCCGCGAGCCTTGATTGCCTCACTGCCCCCACTCAGATTCATAACCGTCAGCAGCTCGTCCGACACCACCACGCGGCCGTCAGGAGTGGCCGCCAGCGCATCGCGCACCCCGGCCACCGTGGCTTCCGACAGCAGCAGCTGGCGGCGGCGCGACGGGGTGACGGCGGCATCACGAACCGGCGAGAGCCCCTCGACCGCGAGTTTCTTGCGCGCATCGAGATTCCGGTGCTGTTCCACCTGCGTCAACATGTGATCGGCTGGCTGCACAGGCACAATCTTGTCGGTCGCGGCGGCCTGAACCGCGTTGAAGGATTCCCGCGCGATATCGATCGCTTCGGTCTTTCCGTCGCCGGGCTCCACGACCAGGCAGATGAACAGGTTGGCAGGCTCGGTCCGGCGCTCGGTAATGGAGATGCGAACGCGATTACCGACGGCGCCGGCCGTGACCGCGAGCGCGCTGGCCCCCACTAGATCCAGGTTCACCTGCCGCGCAGTCGCGATTCCCGATACCATGTCGCAGAAACGGTCGGGAAGCACAGCGAGCGGAAAGGCGGGGGCAGGAGAGCGGCTGTTCGCCAAAAAAGTCGGGTCGATGTCGACCCATCCCACCTCTGTCGCGGCGCGCGTTCCCGCGTGCTGTTCTGTCTCTGAAGTGATGGCGGCTTGGGTGGTATCGGGCTTATTCATCTCGATGGCTCCTGTTCACGCGCAAAAGCGCGAATGTCGACAAGAACCATGGCCGTCGGGCAGGTGGCGGTCCGCGAATCCTAAGATAACCACGCGTTGGTAATAATCTTCGCCGCTTCCGTGCCCACACGTTGCTGCTTCTGGTCACGCCAGAATGCCAAAATGCCAAAACCCTCTACGAGGCCCTGGCTGAGAACGAGACCGATAGGCGAAACAGACCATAACAAGCCGCAACGTTATGCTCGGTTGCCTTCGGTACTAGTTCAGTTGTGCTACACCTGTGCATCTGGGATGCGGATATCAGATTACCGGTTATAGACGCTACTCTCGATCGTCGCGCCGCCGACTTCGCTGCTGACTGCATTTCGGGTCGTCCAGGCGAAGGTCGTGTTGAGCGCCCTGCATAAGCGTGGCGAGACTCACGCAGGCGATGACAAGAGATGGCCCACGCCGGACGGCCGTCAAGTGAACGGAACCACCGAAAGCCAGCCGCCGCTCAGCTCCCAAAGAGCAGCGGCGCTCATGCGAATTGCATGGGAACTCACATCAAGCTGCGCTTGGAACGTTAAGCTAGATCGCATGTTCTCTTCAGACGAAGGACCGTTGTGGTCGCCAATCGTCCCGGAGTGTCAGATGAGCAAACGTAAACTGGCAACGGCGTCAAAGCACGCCCGCAGCCCGAAGATGGCCGCGCGGGCCCAACGGACCACGCGGGCTATTGTAAGGAGCCCGAAAGACAACCCTCTCCGCCCTGTCGCGGCAGGCTCAACTGAGCCGCCTCCTGAGCTTCACAACGACTCAACACAGGAAGCTATCCTTGTTGAGAATCCGGCGACTGCCTTACAAGATGACTTCACACAGATGATGAGGGATGACGATTCAAAGAAAGGATTCGAGTCCTCTTCAGCCACGGCGAACGTGCAGGCTTATCAAGCAAAGATTCTGGAAATGGCTCAAGCCAACATGCAATTTGCTTCTGAATTCGCCCAGAGGCTTCTGGCGATCAGATCGCCCTTTGAATTGTTCAGCGTCATTTCAGAATTCACGAGCAAGCGGATCGCCATGTTCGGCAAGTATTCGAGAGAAATGTCTGAAGTAATTACTAGGCGATGAAAGCGAAAGCTAAGGCCCCGGTGTGTTTTGGCCTCACGATGCAGGTCGAGCGCACGCTACAATGAGATAAGCGACATCCTGGTTGATTTTGGCTTAATTCCGGAAGCCCTCTAAAGCGATAGACGCACTTCTCCGCCGCGGGCGCCAGGATCACTTTGGCAGTCCCATCGCTCTCTTGCAGGCACAGATGGCAAAGCGCCGAGATGCCATGATCGCTCCTCAACCTCTGCTCCCCGGTCTGCATCCTGCGTTTGACAATATTCACAGCCAGGCTCTTGGAACCATTCTGGCGCGGGCCGATTGGCTCACTGACACAATCACTTTTGGAGAAATGTTATGAAGGCTCTCGCAATCACTCTGGCAGCCGCGGCAAGTACGCTTCTTGTGACCGCCGCTTCAGCTGCCCCGCTTTCCGCCAATGCATCAGTCGCACCGGAGAGCAACATTCAGAACGTTCGCATGGTCTGCAATGAAGACGGTCGCTGCTGGCGCGAACGTGGTGAACGCCGTGTTATCATCCGCGACGGGCGCGATGCTTACGGATATGCTCCTCGCGAGCGTTACATCGAGCGGCGCGGCTATGAAGACCGTGGCGGCATCGGCTTCAGCGCTCCCGGCGTGAGCGTTGGAATCGGGACGGACCGCTACTGAGAGACGACGAGATGCCCTTGTGAAAATGGCCGCGGTGTAGTCCGCGGCTTTTTCATTGGGACTCATCCTCAAATGGCATAGATCGAATGCTTCGATCGGCGTCTGGTGTGATCTATCCCGACTTTCCCAGGCGAGGAGCGTTCGTCCCTCGCAACCGTTCCGCAAACCAAAACGCCCCGATCGCGACAAACGCGAGAAGGAAAATTCCTCCACACGACAGGAATGTAACTGCAAAACTTGTGTCCATGACATTCTCCCAAGAGAGATGATTGGGTGCAGTCTCGATTCGACTCCGCCGCTATCCTGGTGTGCCGCGATTTTTCAAGTGGCCAGATCGAAGGGCCGACGTTTTCGCCGTTCGTCGAGCAGTTTCGCTGATCAGGCCGAGCTTGCGGAAGCAGGATCGGTTCAAAAATTTGCGGCGACCAGATCGTAAGAGCCTCTGCTGCCGCGGACGTACACCTTAGCAGCGGCGGCGCATATCAAGTCACGATTGAAATCGAACGCGTGCAGAAAACCCGACTCACCGTAACCGGTATCTGGTTGAATTCGCTTCAGGGCATCTTCGTTTATGAAAAACGATGCCTCAATAGCGCTGTCGTGTCCCCAAAATCGTACGGCACGCCGCGTGCGGTCATATGAACGGCTATGGTTCGGAAACTCGATCATGTTGTCGGGGCCGATCAGTTGTCGGAGCACGAGACCTCCGTGCCGGCTGCACGCGATTTGCGTCGCGGCATATTCGATGGCGTCCGATCCTGTCTCCGGCGCACTCGCGTGCAACCGGTCGATACGCTGACAAGATATGCGGTAGCCAAAACTTGGCGCGAAGCGAGGGACGTTGGAGCGATCCGGTTGCGCCAACTTCTAACTGGGTATGCTGGAAGCGGATTACAACCCCGCTCGATCCCGCCACAGCAAATAGTCGCGCCTGGCCTCGTTATTCTGCGGATCGGCACTACATCTTGGATATCACCGCGCGCCCCTCGGCTGTTATCGGTGACTGAGAGCAGCGTGCTCCCGCCGCGACCTAGAGGCGGTTACTATGTCAGATATCTCCAAATTCAGCGTTCGCGAGTGGTTAGTGCCTCCGGTACTGTTGCCGATCTTCTTTGTGCTGCTGATCGCTGCTGCGATGCTTATTCAGTGGTAGTTCCCCTCGTTGGGCCCGCGCCGTCAGCTCAAGCCAACCGCTCATTCCGGCCAGTCAAGCGAGTCAATCGTCGTTAGCTTGCAAGCTGAACATCCGGGCGGCAGACGCCCTGGATGGAGCCCGCAAGATGCCGCCGGGAGACGAGCGCGCGGAGGCAATGAAAAAGGCTACGATCCTGGAGAACGCCGCTGAAATGCTCGAGCATTTCAGCGGCAGGGTCGGCGTGCCTGCAAAAATGACGGTTGAGGGCTAGTTTCTTTCCCCCGCTCCACCGTTCACGCCCAAACTCGGGCATTTAGGAAAAGAGCTCCTGGGCATGGATCGTAGGAGCACCTAGATGCTTGTCCCAGATCGATCGCTCGTTTCAGTCAACACCCGTTTTCCCGTGGATGCCTATCCGATGGTACCCGATCTTTCACGCAGTCCGGCCGTCGTTCTCGTCGTAGAGGACGAGATGATGCTCCGCATGCGCGCGGTCGACATGGTGGAAGACGCCGGTTACACGCCGGTTGAAGCTCTGGATACCGACGAAGCCGTCGCAATCCTCGAATCCAGGTCCGACATCGCGCTCATATGCACCGACATTCAATTGCCCGGCAGCATGGACGGCCTGAGTCTTGCGCATACCGTGCATAAGCGTTGGCCGGCGATCAAGATCATCCTGGTGTCGGGACAATTGAACCCATCGAGCATTGATCTTCCCCCCTGCAGCAGATTTTTCGGCAAGCCACTCCATGCCTGGCAAGTCATAGCCCAGATGCGCAGCATGATTGGCCACGCCTGAATCTCGTGGCTCTTGGCGCGGGATGACGCCAGACCTTTCAATGCCAACGCCCGGCCGAAATCAAGTGCGGTACCCCGCCCAAGGTGATACAGTTGCAAATGCTTGAAGTCGATCTCCGCACAGACAAGCGTCCGGGCGGCGCAGAAGTCCACCAGGACTTTCTGGCGGCAGAGAATGTCAGCCTGCGGTTACTCCTGGCGCAGGCTGAGATCAATACGAGGAGCCTGCTTGCCAAGGCCGGTATAGATGCCAAAGAGCGCGAGGCATCCGACAAGCTGCAGAAGCTGATCCTCGAAGAACTGCACCACCGCATCAAGAACACGCTCGCGACCGTCGCCGCAATCGTCTCCCAGAGCCTGCGCAACCTGCAGGAGGGCGAGCACGCGCAACACGCCATCGAGGGCCGGCTTTTGGCACTCGGCCGGGCCCACGATCTCCTTCTGCAGGCAAAATGGTCCAGCGCCGATCTTGGCACGGTCGTCCGCAGCGCCATCGAAGCCTTCGACAATCCCGCCGAGTCGAAATTCTCGATCACGGGACCCGATATCCGGATGACGTCGGCTGCCGTCATCGCCGTCGCTCAATGAGCTCTGCACGAACACCACGAAGTTTGGCGCCCTGTCGGTCCCGGAGGGGCGCGTCGACCTCGTCTGGACGGTAGACCAACCGACACAACGCTTGCACCTCACCTGGACCGAAAAGAACGGTCCGGTTGTCCAGCCGCCCGCAAAGCGCAGCTTCGGAACACGGCTGATCGAGACGCTTGGCAAGCAGCTCCGGGGCAATGTGCAATTAGCCTATGCGTCGACGGGTTTCTCGTACACGTTCGAAGCACCGATAGCTTCTTTGAGCTCCCCGCCGGCATAGCCAGCGCGCATGTGGTCACGTGAGTGGATCAGTATTTCTCTTCGTCCCTTTTTGTTGGGCGCCTTCGAGGCGTGGAGCTCGCAACGACCAAAGCAAAACCGTCGTTGAAGGGGTCTCCCATTCGCGGGACCCACGCGGGATCCTGGGAGCCGGCGGATTGCCGATTATGCAGCGTGCTGCATCACTCAGAGCGGATCCACAGTCGCGGGGCCGGTAGCCAAGTCACAGCGGGCGGTCGCGAGTCACTCTGCGGGAATGCGTTACCATCGCCGACCCCAATTGCCGCCCCACCTACCTCCCCATCCGCTGCCACCTCGAAGCAGCCGCACGATGAGCAGCAGCAATATCGCTCCGATGGTGGCGTTGACGATCGCGCTGATCATCCCGCTACCGAGATGTATGCCTAGCTGAGGTAACAACCAGCTTCCGACAAAGGCGCCCAAAATCCCGACAATGAGGTCACCGATGATTCCAAAACCGGTCCTCTGGACGATTTGACCAGCCAACCAGCCCGCAACGAGACCGACAAACAGTATGACCAGCAAGCCTTCGCTCGACATGTTCATTGTGACACCTCGGCATTCTGGTTTGGACGCAGTATTGCAAGCTGATCCGCCTGGTGTCTGTGCAAATTTGATCATCTTGTTGGAATATCGGCTTTGGCGCTAGGTACGGCCTCACGCCATCGACCTCGTGGCAATTGGTCGAGCTCGCCTGTCGGGGTAACAGGCAGTCCATCACCCCTTTGGCCGCAGGTAGAGAGAGCTGGCCCCGGTTGTTTGGACAGCGCCCCGCTGGATTTAAGTGGATTCCTGCCGGGTTATGCTGAACGCGGGGCTTTACGGTTTTGTCGTTGCGTCGGGAGGGCG
>NZ_JASAUS010000132.1:0-21796 GCF_029953005.1 Bradyrhizobium sp. Mp27
TACGCCCTCCCGACGCAACGACAAAACCGTAAAGCCCCGCGTTCAGCATAACCCGGCAGGAATCCACTTAAATCCAGCGGGGCGCTGTCCAAACAACCGGGGCCAGCTCTGAGCCGACGCGCTTCGCCTTGATCGACGTGACATTCGTCCCCTTCGGCTTCTTCGCACGCACCCATAGCTTCGGCGTCGCCCACTCGGCGCGGCAGGCGTTGCGCCAAATCGCGATGAACGGTGTCCATAGCTGCCGGTTGATCGTGTCGTATTGGCAGTTGGCATAGAGCGTCTTCGCGATCCCATTCATCTTGTCTTGTGTGATGTCCTTTAGAAGGACTCCGTCAAGCTCCTTCATCAGCCCGGTCCATTGGCCGGTCTCTTCGTCGAACGCCCCCAGGAAGCGCGGCGAGCCACCGTTGTTGAGGTAGGACTCGACGGCCTCATGAAATGTCACCACCGCCTGCTTGCCGTGGACGACCTCCATTAGAAGCTTACTCTCTCGTTTTATGCGGAGCGCTTCGGCCGTTTTTTTGTCAGCAGTTTTTGTAGTTTCGTGGACCTCTTGCCCTTTGTCGTCCGTCCCCCTGATGATCCAGTTCGATTTGCCGGGGGTTCGTTGCCAGAGATAAAGACGCATGATGATTTCATTCCACGCCAGATCGTGAGGATGTCCGCTTCCTCGAAGCGGTAGTCGCGACCGACGCGAGCCGCGCCGGGGAGATGCTTCGCCACCAAAATATAGAGCGTCTTGCGCGACACGCGCAGGCGCACCATCACGTCGGCGGTGGTTGAGATCGTGCCGAGCGACACGTTGTCGTTCGCTGCCTTCATGATGACGGACTCGATTGAATACCCGCGAACGGGACGACGGATGATCCGGTTTTAAACCGGTACTGGAGCTGATTGCAAGGGGGGCTGTATGAGCTCGAAATCGCAGCGCTTTTCCGGGGGCCTAGCCGCTAGGCGGCGGCGTTCTCGACTTCGACGTTGCCCGAGACGCCGCGCACGCCAGCGATCACGGCATCGATCCGCATGTTGATCTCGAACGCGCGGAAGTGAGCATCGAGCAGAGCGAGCGCGACGGAGTCGATGTCCGGCTTCGCATTGCGCGATCTGCAAGCCTCGATCATGCGCTGGGTGGTGATGTCGTTGATGTCAGTGAGCGACATTGGTCGGTGCTTCCTGCAAGAGCGAGTGTTGGTCGGGGTGAATCGTCGGCCGTTCTTTTCGCTTGCCCTTGAAGCGCACCGGCCGAACCGCTGTAGGGTCGCGCAGGAAGGGGAAGCGTTCGTGGATGCCGGTGACGATCTCGATCAGAGCCGTCACCGTCTGCGGCATGGTCAGGCCGAGCTTGTCGGCGAGGGGCTGAAGCTCCGCGCGGACTTCCTCGGGCAGAACCTTCGCGCGGGGCACCGCGACGAAGTCCCACCCCAGGAAGCCGAGCACTGCTTCGAGAGACTCGAGCCCCGGCCTGTTCTTGCGCCGCCACGCCTTGATCGAAGCGCGGCGGACGCCAGAACCTTCCTCGGTCTCGTCATAGGTGACGCGGAGCCGCGCCATCTCTGCGAAGACAAGCTTCACATGAGGGCCGACGCGGTCCGGCATCGTCACCGTGCGCCGGTTGGCGCGGTCGCGGATCCTACTCATGCTTCGGACCAGACGCGAGATCGGTCGCGATGTTCATCATGGCGATAACACCAGTCAGATGTTCGTCATCCGCCTGGAACATGATGCGACGATTGCGATGGTCGGGGTGAAGCGCGATGCTGCTCGCACGGAACGAGTTGAGCATCGTCTTCATGAACATGCCGTTGATGCCGAACGCGGCGATCTCGCCGTTGATCTGCGCCTCGACCACGTCAACGCTGCCGCCAGTCTGGCTGCCGACCGCGATCACGAAGCCGTCTTCCGAACCGGCGCACTGCAACCGATGCCCCAATTCTTTCGAGGCGAACGTTTCGAGCAGCGCGACCGTGCTGGCGCACGATTCGCGGCTGACGACGATGCTCTCGGCAGACGGGGCCGAGACCAGCGGCAGGTAGTTAGGATAGGTGCCGACCAACAGCGAAGAGCAGAAGCGAGTCGAGTCGGTGTAGAAGAAGACCGAGTTAGCGTTGACGACGGCGTTCACCACGTCGGCCTTGCCAAAGAGGCGCAGCACGGAGTTGACCGTCTCAGCCGAGAGGACGACGCCGGGGCGGTTGTCGCTCATCGGCATGTCTTCAGCACCGTCGGGCGCGGGAACGGTCGCCTTGAACAAGATCGTGCCGGTGGTGCCAACGGCAGCCAGCCGCTTGCCGTCGTCGGCGACGTGGAGGAAGACGCCTTGCATCGGCGAGTTGGGCACAGTCGAAAGCGCCTGGGCGGTGTGGCCGAACAGGCGGACGAGATCAGCGCCTTCAATTGCGAATTGCGCGCCGTCCATCGCGTAGTCGCGAGCAGGCCAGTCTTCGGCGGCGAGCGTCGGGAAGGTGGTGCGCGAGCGGCCCGCCTTCGCGATCAGTTCGTACTTCGACGTGTCCATGGTGAAGGCGACATCGACGCCCTTCGGCAGACGGTCCACGACGGCCTTCAGCTTCATGGCGTCGATGGTCGTCGCGCCGCTGGCCTCGACCTCGCAAGCGCCGGTCGCCTCGACCATCATCTCGAAGTCGGTTGTTGCGATGGAGATCGTGCCATCCTGCACAACGATTCGCGCGTTGTTGGCGATGACGGCGGGAGAGTTCTTCGGTGCGCTGGATACGCCGCGCGTTACAATGTCAGCGAGAATGTCACGATTGATCTTGAACTTCACAGAAGGCTCCCTTGCTTGGCCGGTCGAAAATGGTGGTCCGTCCCGACGTGCGATTCGCATTCGTCGGCGCTCGGATATTTCGGATGGGTGAAGAGACGCATGCGATGGATCGCGTCGTCGTACAGACCGGAGCGGATCACCGCGTCGATCTCGTCTCGGATGCCGACTCGTTCGAGCGTCGCGAGATGGCGGAGAGCGACCATCGTGTCGCCTTCGCTCAACGCGGCCTTTGCACGCAGAAGCGCGAGATAGTCGTGATAGGACACGCTCGGCTTTACGGTGCCGCCGTCCATCGGGCAGTTGAGCACGGGCGGATTCGCGGAGCCGCAGTCGCCGCTACAGTTGGGGCAGGGCTCACGCATTGGCGGGAGCCTTCGTCTGATCAATCGCCTCATAGATGTTGAGCGGCAGAAAGTAGCGGCTCGGGAACTGCACGCGACCAAAGGCGCGCAGCTTGAAGGGGCGGTTATCGAGGATGGCGCTATCGAGCGCTGCTCTCATGCCGTTCGACCATCCGCGATCCGTGTAGAAGACCGAGTATGCGGCGACGGATCGCCAAGCGAGACCGAGCGCGATCTCCAGCGCGCGCTCGTCCGGCTTCGTGTCGTCGAGAACTTGAGTGAGCAGAAGGTGCGACGCCTGGGCGCTCTCGCCGCGCAGTGCGCAATCCTTCAGACAACGCCGCGCATAGGCGACATTGTCGTCAACCGCCCCAGCGTAGGGCGACTCCAAAACTACCAATTTGATGCTTTGCATGGTCCGTTGCCTCTCCCGAGTAGCAACGGACCATATGGGCACACATCCGTTATGTCAACGGATGATGACGGATGGCGACGGACAAATCAATCGGACTAACTCAAACTAATTCACAAGAACCGATAATGCGCTCCAGCGCCTTCACCTGGGATCGGGGGATATCGATGTCGGCTTCCCCGTTGAGGCACCGCACTGTGATCTTGTCGGTGGAGATCGTGACGATCTGCCGAATCGCCACGCGGTCGTCCTTTTGCCGCACTAGCGCGAAGCCACCATGCACCACGGGCTTGTTTGGGCTCACAACGACAACTTCACCGATCCGGTAGCGCGGGGCCATGCAGTCGTCGGGAACAGTGATGGCGTAGGCATCGCCGTTCGAAATTATCGACGAGGTCCATGCGGTCCGACGATCTGCTCTCAGAGCGAAGAAGCCGTCAGGATCGGTCAAGCCGATCTGGAACAATGGAATCGCTGCGGCGGGGAGGGGAGCTTCAGCCGCGACGGTTTCGCGCATTGGCAGCAGTTTGGAGGGTGGAAGGTTTCGGGGGGTGCTCTGAGTACCGAAGAAATAGTCGGCGTCGGTGTCCAAAACAGTTCCAAGCTTAGCAAGTGTTTCGCGCGTTGGATTTAGCGAACGTCCTGAAAGAATGTCGTTCGCGTATGTGAGTCCTAGCTTCGCTCGAACCGAAGCCTCTCTTCCCGATAGTCCGGCGGCCTCCAGACGTTCCGCAATCCTCGCCTTGATGGTTTCGAGCGCCGGATGCGCTTTGGTGCGCTTCTCATCTGCTCGCGACTTCATTCCCAGCCCCCACGCACTCTGCTGATCACCATTTCGATAGCCCCTTCTTCTCTAAACTAGCTGTCTCGGGATCGCTACTCGAAGACAAATGCCCTGTTACCTATGTCCGGCGACGGATCGTCCGATGAGTCTTGTTCATGATCCGTTGCCATCCGTTGACATCCTCGATTCCGTCCGTTACTGACGGTTCAGCGGCTTCACGGAAAGTTTGCCAGCCGATTCGGCTTAAAGCCGGATAGGTGACGGATGTCAAGCGGTATCGACGGATGGAATTGGTTAACGAAACGAAGGAAGCGCTGGTCGCGCGCGTCGGGGCGCTCGAACGGAGGTTCGCCGAACTGCGCAACTCTATGCGCGCATCCGCCGCTCTGCCCGCCAACTGGCGGTTGCCCCCCAAGGAACCCGACCTGTTCCTGTCATTGCTCGCGAACGACACCGTCACGAAAGAGATGGCGATGCTCGTTCTCTACGGCACCGAAGATCGCCCGGATCACAGCGTCGCGATGTTCATGTCGCGCATCCGGTCGAAGACGAACCCCATTCCGTGAAGATCGAGACGATCAATCGCACCGGCTACCGGCTTGTTGACCGGCTGGTGTGGACGAAGACTTTGAAGCTCGACGCCGTCGAGCACTAACCGGGGAGCCACATGGCAATCTCACTGAAGGGCAGCGTCAAGAAGAAGTCGGCTGCCGAAGACCAACCGATCATTACGATCTATGGCGTGCCGAAGATCGGCAAGTCGTCGCTGGCTGCGGAGTTTCCGCGTCCGGTGTTTATCCAGACGGCGGCTGGCGAAAGCGTCCCGGCGGGCATCGTCGCGGACACCATCGAAGTCCGCAGCTACAACGATCTGTGCGAGGCCATCGGCGCGCTCGTCAATGAAGAGCACAACTACGCCACGGCGATCTTCGACTCGACGACGGGCCTCGAAAACCTGATCCGCGCGGAAGCCTGCGCTCGCAACGGTTGGAAGACCATCGAAGAGCCCGGCTACGGCAAGGGCTACAAGATCGCGGCGACGATCTTCCTCGAATACATCGACGGCATCATGACGCTGCGCTCGCATCGCCAGATGGCCGTGGTGCAACTCGGGCACTGCGATATCAGCCGCTTCGAATCGCCGACGACCGATCCGTACTCGCGCTATCGCGTCAATCTGCACAAGGATGCCGCCGACATCATCGAAGCGAACAGCGACGTGATCGCGTTCCTCAACTTCAAGGCTTCGATCAAGAAGGTCGATGCGGGCTTCAACAAGCAGCTTACGCACGCTGAAGGCGGCGGCACTCGCTGGATGTTCCTCGAAGAGCGCCCCGGCTTCATCGCTGGCAACCGCTTCAGCATGCCCGCCGAGATGCAGTTCAAGAAGGGCGAAGGCTACGCGGCGCTCGCCAAATACCTGCCTGCGTCCCTCGCTGAAGCCGCCTAATCACCAACAACACCGAAACACTCGAACGCCATAGGAGATAAACATGGCACAACTGAACGTGAACCTCTCGGACGTGAATGAAAAGGATGCGGAAGGCGGTGGTGGCGTAATCATCCCGCGCGACCGTTACCTGCTCAACATCGTCGAGGGCGAGGTCAAGCGCAACTCGAAGAACACCGGCGACCTGTTCGAGTACAAGGCGGAAGTCGTCGAGGGCGATTTCGCTGGCGTGAAATTCTTCGGCAACATCAACGTCACCCATCAGACCGTGACCGCGCAGAAGATCGGTCAGGCTCAGTTGGCGGCGCTCGCCGAAGCGACCGGCATCGGCAAGGCCAACCTGACCGACACCGATCAGCTTCTGTTCCAGCCGTTCTATGCCGATCTCGATGTCGAGTCCTACAAGGGCCGCGACGGCAGCGACAAGGAACGCATGACGGTGAAGAAGTTCATCCATGCGGGCAACGCGAACGAGCCGCCGCCGAGCAAGGCCGCTGCGAACGACAACGTGAAGGCCAACTCGGCCGCCAACGACAACGTCAAGCAGACCCAGGCGACCTCCACCCAGGCGACGAAGCCCGCGCCCGCCGCCGGTGGCGGTGGTCGGCAGATGCCTTGGCAGCGCACCGCCTAAGACGCGACTAACGCCGGGGCTTCGGCCCCGGCACCTTCTTCCTCCCCCCTGACATTTCAGTCTGCAAAACGCGCTTCGGCGCGAACGATAGAGGCTTGCCTGATGGCCCCGCTGCCGAGACCCTATAGCGCCACCACCGAAGCCATCTATGCGGCCTATGCAAAGTCGCGCAGCCAAGCTTGGGACTCTCTCGGCATCTCGATCTCGCTGCTAGGCGAAGAGTGCGAGCGCGCGCTTTGGTACACCTTCCGCTGGGCCTCGAAGCCCGAAGTGATCGACGGACTGAAGGCCATCACGTTCGAGACCGGCGAGATCGAAGAGACGCGGCTGCTCAATGCGCTGCGCATGATCGGCTGCGAAGTGGACGAGTTCGACGCGCGCGGCAAGCAGTATCGCGCCACGGCGGTCTCGGGCCACGTTCGCGGCAAGACGGACGGCAAGGTGCTCGGCCTGCCGGAAGCGGCTGCGACTTGGCATGTCGTCGAAGCCAAGTCGATGAAGGACACCTATTGGGACAAGGTGAAGAAGCTCGGTGTCCGCGAGGGCTACTTCACGCATTGGGTTCAGTTGAACACCTATTGCCATCTCTTCGGCTTCGAGCGCGGCCTTTACATCTGCCGGAACAAGAACACCGGCGAAGTCTACAGCGAACGCATCGAGACGGACCACGCTGAAGCGATCCGGCTGCTCGCTCGCGCCGAGCGGATCATCAAGTACGCGAACCCGCCGCCGCGTCTGCACGACGATCCCAACGCGAAGATGGCCTTCAAGTGCCGGACGATGTGCAACCATCTCGCCAACTGTCATGAGCATTCGTTCGCTCGCATTTCATGCCGGACCTGCATCCACGCGACGCCCGAGATGTTCGGTGACGCCGCTTGGTCGTGTGCTCGTTGGAACAAGCCGCTCGCGCTCGCCGAGCAGAAGCAGGCGTGTCCCGCGCATCTCTTTCTCCCGTCGCTTGTCCCAGGCGAATTGATCGAGGCGAGCGATGAAGAAGAGTGGGCGCTTTACACGCTGCATGACGGCCGCGAGTGGCGCGATGGCGTGAAGCCTGAGCCCGAGCGTCGCTACTGGCACCACCCCGAAAGCGGCAGCCTGTTCGCCACGCTCCCCGGCGAACCCGATCCTCGCGACACCGAACCCCTCTGCGAAGAGATCACCTTCGCCGAGTTCATCCGCCTGACTGATCACTACGCAGCGCAAGGGGAATAACGCGCATGTCCGCCCATCCGTTCAAGACCCGCTTTATCGAGACGAAGCGCGGCCAGTGCATGTTCTTCCTGCCTGGGCAACCCGGCATGAGAGGCTTCGTGTGCGGAGCGCCGACGACTGACGAGAAGTCGTTCTGCGACTGCCATCACAAGGCGACGCATCAGCCGCTCAAGAAGGGAAAGATCACCTTCTTCGATCTGTCGGCGGGCTCGCGCGACGACGACACCGACCATGAGCCCGATCTGACGGAGGTTCTTCAGTGAGCTTCCCGTTTGTCTATGGCGACCCGGCTTGGATGTTCGAGACGTGGAGCGAGGAAGGCAAAGAGCGCTCGCCTGAAGAGCACTATGACTGCATGCCGTTGAACGAGATCAAGGCTTTGCCGGTGCGCGAGATCGTGCCGGAAGACGCTGCCTGCGGCTTGTGGGTGATCGACACGATGATCCCCCAGGGCATTGAAGTGCTCAATGAGTGGGGCTTCGAATACAAGACGGTCCTGTTCTACTACGTGAAGGTCGGCCGTGCTCTGCGCCCGCACATGGGCATGGGCTATTGGACGCGCGCGAACCCCGAGATTTTCCTGTTCGGCACGCGCGGCAAACCGAAGCGTAACGGGAAGGGCGTTGAGCGCCTGATCCTCGACCTCGATCCGAACGACAAGACCATCCTCGCACCGCGCGGCGAGCACTCGGCCAAGCCGCTCGAAGCCTACAACCGAATCGAACGTCTGCTCGATGGCCCGTACATCGAACTGTTCGCGCGCCACGCTCGCGCCGGTTGGCATCAATGGGGCAACGAAGTCGGCAAGACCGGCGGCACCCCGAACCTCTTTCATCTGCCCGGCCATCCGGCTCGCGCAGCCAACGACAATTCACTGTTTGGGGCTGCTCTCTGATGGCTTTCAAGCTTCGCTACTATCAGCGCGACTCAATCGACGCTGTCTATGACTATTGGTCCGAAAAGCCGGACGGAAACCCGCTCATCGTGATCCCCACCGGCGGCGGCAAGTCGCCGGTGCTCGGCACCATCACAGAAGAGATGATCGGGTTCGAGCCGCAGACGCGCATCGTCATGGCTACGCACGTCTCCGAATTGATCGAACAGAACTACGCCGAACTTATGTTGCTTTGGCCGTTCGCCCCGGCGGGCATCTTCTCGGCTGGCCTCGGCCGCAGAGAAGCGCACGCGCAGATCGTCTTTGGCGGCATCCAAACGATGTGGCGGCACGCGGCTCGCATCGGCCACGTTGACCTTCTGATCATCGACGAAGCGCACATGCTGCCGCCGGACGCGCAGACCATGTACGGCAAATTCATCGCCGCGCTGAAGCTGATCAATCCGAAGATGCTGATCCTTGGCCTGACCGCCACGCCGTATCGCACCAACTCGGGCATGCTCACGGATGGCGACGACGCGATGTTCGACGCCATCGTTTACGAAGTCTCGATCCGCGAACTGATCGAGAAGGGCTTCCTTTGCCCGTTGGTCTCGAAGGCCACGGCCACCGCGAAGACGATGATCGATCTGAGCAAGCTTCGCCGATCTGGCGGCGAGTTCACCGACAAGTCGTTGAAGGCGGTGTTCGATCAGGGCGAGGTCACGAAGGCGGCGGTCGATGAAATCATTGGCTACGCCGCCAGCAACGAGAGGCCGCGCCGGTCATGGCTTCTGTTCTGCGCTGGCGTCGATCACGCATTCAGCGTTCGCGATGCGATCCGCGAGCGCGGCTATTCGTGCGAGACGGTCCATGGCGGCATGGAGAAGGGGGAGCGCAACCAGATTCTCGAAGACCTCAAGTCCGGCAAGCTCACGTCCGTCACGAACTTCGGCGTGCTCACGACCGGCACGAACATCAAGCGCCTCGACCTGATCGCTCTGTTGCGCGCGACGGATAGCACGCAGCTTTACGTCCAGATGTGCGGACGCGGGACGCGGCTCCTGGGCGACACTTACGAAGAGTCCATCCGCAACGGCAAGGAAGACTGCCTCGTTCTCGACTTCGGCGGCAACGTCCGGCGTCACGGCCCCATTGATCGGGTCACGATCAAGAAGCCGGGGAAGGGCGGGGGCGAGGCCCCGGTGAAGGAATGCCCGACGTGTCATTCGCTGATCTTCGCCGGTCTGAGCGAGTGCCCCGACTGCGGTCACAAGTTCGAGCGCGATGTCGAGAAGAACATCAAGCAGACCGCCGACGTGACGCCGATCATGTCTACGTCGAAGCCCGATTGGGTTTCGGTGAAGCGGCGCACGTTCTATCGCCATGACAAGCCGGGTGGCACCCCGAGCATCCGCGTCGAGTATCTGTGCGGCTCCGTCTCTCACAAGGAATGGATTTGCCCCGAGCATAAGGGCTATGCGCGCATGAAGTTCGAGAAGTGGTGGAAGCAGCACGGCGGCAATGATGATGCACCGTTCTCCATCGCCGACACCTTCACGCGCGCCAAAGAGCTTCGCGAGACCGCCGAGATCATGATCAAGGCGAACGGCAAGCATTGGGAGATCGTCGCGCGCAAGCTGGGCGAGATCGCGCCGGAAGGTCAGTCGCAGTCGGTCGTCGCAGCGACGCCGCCGAACCGTGACGACATGATCGCGCGCAACTTCGAACTGAACGGGAAGCCGCAAGAGGCGGCAGCGTACCGCGCTCAAGTTGCCGCGAAGCCGAAGCCTTGGGCGACCAACCCTCCCGTGGCGAACGACAACAACCGGGCCGTGATGCCTGGGTATCACAAGCCCGTCGCGCAGATTCGCACCACGGCTCCGTGGAATGCGCAGATCACGCCGCCGTTGATGCAGACGCGCGCGCCTTGGGACAACACCGATCTCGACGACGACATTCCGTTCTGAGGGGGACGATCATGGGGAATAACTTTCACAAGGCGATACGGCGCAATGAGTCGTATCAGAAGCTAAGCGCCTACCTGACGGCGCACGGCTACTCGTTCGAGCCGTTGATGGCGGGGAAGCATCCGTATGTTGTTGTGCAGCTAGGCGAGGGGAAGTCCTTCAAGTTCTTCTTCCCGTCGAGCGCCGGTGATGTCCGGTCTGCCGACAACTGCGTGTCGCAGATGAAGCGCGCGATCCGTCAACGTCTAGCGAGCAACGACAACAATGCGCGTGTTTGATCCTGAACCGATTTGCTGCGGCGTCTGCCGCCGCGAGGCAACCGGACTTGGCTACGCCCCGAAGGGTGGCAAGCCGATCCTTTGGCTCTGCGAAGAGCCCGACTGTATCTCACTAGGAAAGGCCGTCTTCCACATGCCGCCGAAGTCTCTGACTGCGACCGAGAACCTTGCTCTTCAAGACGCTGGCGCTGACGCCGGTGCGTACCTTGAACGCCTGGGCAAGTTCAACCTGTCCGAACTGAGCGAGAAAGAGTGGGGCAACTTCCTGTCCACCATCCTCAATTCATACGGCGAGAACATGCGCAAGCGTGTCGCCGCTGGCGCTGCCCCGTTCTAAGGATTCACGCTGATGATCGACTCGCCATTCACCCAGGCCGGACCGGGACTCTACGAGAACGGCTACAGCCCGATCCCGATTATGCCCAACAGCAAATTGCCGGGCACCTATGCCGACGAAAGCTGGAAGGCCGCGAAGGGCTGGAACGACTACTGCACCACGCGCCCGAGTCAGTTGCAGATCAACTATTGGTCGAAGTGGCCGAACGCCGGTGTCGGCGTGGCCTGCGGCCTTGGTCTGATCTGCATCGACATCGACTTCGAGCCCGCGATGGATGCGTTGCTCGAAATGCTGCCGCACTCGAACGTGCAGAAGAAGGGCCGCAAGGGCATCTCGCTTTTCTATCGCGGCAACACCGACGCAATCCGCTCGCGCAACTTCCGCACCCCCGAGCGCGTCGGGCTTGTCGATCTGCTCGCGGAGGGCAAGCAGACCGTGTTGCCGCCCTCGATCCATCCCGACACCGGCGAACCCTATTATTGGTGGACCGATGACACGCTGCTCGACGTGCGCCTCGATCAACTGACCGAGTTGCCCGATGACATCGCCGAGCGCATCGGCGAAGTCCTGAAGGCGTATGGCTATGATCCCCAGGCGGATCGGCGCTCTGAGCCGCCGAGCGAGGTCCCCGATGTCAGCCAGTACCATTCGACGGACTTCTTCCGAAAGCTGAATGAAGACGCGCTGGCGAACCTCCATGCGTGGGTCGGCAAGCTGGCGCTGCCGAAGGGCCGTTGGCTCGGGGCCAAGTATCGCGCCGTCGCTCCGTGGCGTTCGTCCGGCTCGGGCCGCGCGATGGCGAAGCGCCATCCGAACCTGTCGTTCGATCCGAGCGGCATTCAGGACTTCGGCACCATGGAGACCTTCACGCCCATCAACGTCGTCATGAAGTCGATGGAGCTTGGCGAGGCGCAGCGGGACGCGGCCGTGCAATGGCTGGGCGAGCAGCTTGGCTATAATTTCGGCGTCGAGATCGACCTGCGCTCGCGCCGGAAGGAAGCCGCGCAGATGGCGGAAGCCGCCGAGCGCGACAAGGCCCGGATCGTGGCGCGCGAGAAGGCCATCCTCGAAGCCGCGCCGAGCATGGAGCCGGGTTCGTGGGTCGAGCGTCAGATGGCGGCCGGGATTACTCCGTGGGTCAAGACGAACCCGCAGCCTTACGAAGTGGCGGCGCTCGCGACGATCACTGGCGTGCCCACTACGGTGCCTGCGGAGCCCGCTGGCGAGGCCGCTGAAGATCCTTCTGCGGATGCCGACCACAACGAAACGACGCCCACGATGGCGGAATTGGAGGCCCTGTGCCATCCGCCGGGATTGGTCGGGGACATCATGGATTGGATCGCCGCGTCAACGTCGAGCCCGTCGCGTCCGCTCGCCCTGGGGCCTGCTCTGGGCTTCGTGGGGACGCTCGCTGGGCGGCATCACGCGGGACCGACCAATCTCCGCACCAACCTCTACATCGTCGCCCTGGCCCCCGCTGGCTACGGCAAGGACCATCCTCGCAAGGCACTGTCCCGGCTGGCCGTGGAAGCGGGCCTCGATCGCTATCTCGGGCCGGAAGGTTTCCTGTCCGACTCGGCGCTCCGCAAGACCATCGAGCACAACCCGTCGCAGTTGTCGCTCATGGACGAGTTCGGGGCCTTCATCGCGAAGATCATGGACCGGCGCGCCGGGACGCATCAGTCGAGCATTCGTCAGATGCTCATGCAGATGTTCACTTCGGCGGACTCGCTCTACAAGGGCACCGCGTCGGCGGCCGAAAGCGCCGTGCCGATCTATAGCCCCAACTTCTCGATCTATGGCACGTCCACGCCTCACGACTTTTGGCCGTCCATGTCGGGCAAGGGCATCTCGGACGGTTTCCTGCCGCGCTGGCTCGTCCTCACGATCACCGGCGACCCGGCGGACGGCGTTGAGCCGAAGGCGTCGCTCGAACCGCCGACCAAGCTGATCGAGGATTGCCGGGCGATCATCACCCACAACGGGGCGGGCAACCTGGGCGACTCGTCGTCGCGTCCGATCCTGCGGCCTCGCGTGGCCGATTGGGGCGTCGGCGCGAAGGAACGGTGGATGGAACTGAGGTTGGCGTTCAAGCGGCGAGGGGAGGCGTGTTCGCCCGACCTGGCTGCTTTGTGGACCCGCACCATGGAAGTCGCCCTGCGCATCGCCCATATCGTCGCCATCGGCGTCGATCCTATCGGGCCCGTGCTAACGCGCGATCTGGTCGATTGGGCGGCGAAGCTGATGGAGCTTTCGACCCGGCACTGCATCGTCGAGGTCAGCGACCGGCTGGCCCTCAACGATAAGCAGGCCGAGTACCTGAAGGTCCGCCGCTGGATCAAGGAAGCCGGATCGGACGGCGTGACTAGCTCGACGCTGAAGAAGATGGTCAACGGCGAGTTCGACCTGCGCCGCCTGAACGACATCACCCAACAGCTTCTCGAGTCCAAGCAGATCGAGCAGCGGTTCGCCTCGACCAAGACCGGCGGTCGCCCCTCGCATCGGTGGTTCGCACTGTGATGGAGCGGAGTGCCTTTTTACTCTACTTTCTGAATAGGATAGGCAGGCGAATGGGGCGCACGCTGCTAACGTACGCCCCCCTCGTTTAGCGCTAGGACCTTCGCGGCGCCGCGTCCATTCACGAAACAGCCGCTATTTCCTGCCAAGGTCTCTCTTTATTGCGGCTGTTCTACTCCATGCGCATTCGTTCGAGGTACTGCGCCAAGAGGGATGACGGATCACCACCTGAAGAGGTCGTTTCGGCACTTTCGACACTTGCTTCAGAAGCGGTGTCACTAGAAGCGGTGTCACTATCCTCGACCTTAGTAAGATACTTAGTAGGTTTGTCTACTCGCTGCCACTCGTTGCTCTCGTTCTTCGTCCACACTTCGGGATGCTGGTTAGGATCAAGCACCCAATTATTATCACCCATGTGGACAAAACCCATTTTGGTCAGGCGGGGTTCCATGCCCTCCATGCCAGGACGTGACAAGACCAAGGGATGGTCGCCGTCCTGTCGCAGTTGATGCTCCAGCAGAATATCGCCCGCGTTCTCGACCAACGGATGAGTAACCCGAAGCTCAACCACGGACGTGAACTGCTCGGTCGGCCCACCTGCTTTTAAAAGCCCGACAGTTTCGTCACCTAACTGATAGCTGTAGAATCGTCCTGGCTTGTTTGAATATTCGGGAGTGTTGAGGTAGGCTCCAGCAACCGCTACTGTGCGCCAAGCCTTCTCGGACACGTGAGCCGAGTACTCTTGTGGGTTACCGGCGATGTGCGTGATGTCGTCGCCGTCCAAAAATCTCGTCAGTCCGTTTTCGAAGGAGCGTTGATTGATCGCTATGATCGGCGGCTTGGAAGCCAGAGAGTATGGCGTCGTTGTCACCGACGACGACGTACCGGGCTCCATACCCGCAACTGTGTCCGCAAATCGGGGGCTCTCTCCCTCATCTCCAGATTCATCAACATGGCTGGCTCCTCCAGGCTGGCTGGACGATCCGATGATTCTACCATACATCAGATTCGCTCTCCTCTCGGCACAATTGCACGCTGGAGCTCGTGCCGCGCAAGCTCCGCGCGGAGGAGGATATACAGCTTGGCTGACCACAACCTGACGCATAGGCGGCCAATTTAGGCTCATTCCCAATCCTCAAGGGAGCAGTGCAAACAAATAAATAAAGAGTCCTCCGTGAAGAACGCGGACGAGCGATGATTTAAGCGATCTTTTGAGCCGGGACAGTTTCGGCGAAGGCCCGGATGATGGCACGTAAGAGTTCTGCGAGCCATCGCAGGAGCAGGCCGAAGTTGTAGCGGCCGAACTCGCTCTTCAAGTCGCTCCCGCAAAAACACGGCGAGCCAAAGCGCCTAAGCCGTACAATATCGCGCACGGTACGCTACTGCCGACCACCATGATGACCAGAGAGATCACGCCGCGCTCTTTAAGGCCAACGCCCGCAGCGCGTGGATTGATCAAGAAAAAAAGGACTGTCGCTGCCGCGCCTAGAGCGGGATCGTCCAAAGTTCGAGGCCGCCTCAACCCGCAATCACGCAGCCTACGATCAGTATCAGATAAAGCAAATTGCCCATGCGCCCCTCAATATCCGGCTAGTCAAAGAACGGCTTCGTTTGGCCGGATACTATGTCGAATCCGGTGATCATAGAGCGGGTCCATGAGATCGTTTCGAGTGCGTTCAGATCGTCGCTGTCCTCACGAATCTTCGTGTAAGCGGTATCGAGGTTGGCGACGAATCCTTCCTTCAGGCCTGGAGCCGTATCCTCCAACGACTTCACTAGCGCCGCGAACATGATGGCGGTGGCCTTCTTCACATTGTCCAATTCAGTCGTCTTCTTGGTCATCTAGGATGCTCCAGTTCCGGGGCCGGAAGCTAACACAACCTCGGATCGAGCGCATAAAAAAGCCCGCTTCGCAGCGGGCTATGATCTTTTCGAAGGGGTGTGGACGACTAGCCGTCATTGGGGAAAGCTGCGGCCATGCGTTGAGCCGCAAGCGACTCAGGCGAGATGTGCGGAAGGGGTTTGATCGTGCGGCGGACGAAATGCTCGAAGTGGGGAGCCGGGAGTTCCATCATTGAAACATCGGTGTTGCCGATTGATGATCCACCGACCGCCATCGTCCCGATCAATCCAGCGGCGATTAGCGCCGGAATCTTCATCATCCTCAAGGCACCCGCCTTGCGGTGCTCGTTCGCATAGAACTTGAGCGCTGCGACGCACATTGCCATGTCGGTCGGCCCAAGAGTCACCTCTTCCCCTGCGCTCAACGCTGATGCAAGCGCGAGCACGTTGCCCCGGTTATTCACGATTAACGGTCCTTTTCTGTCGGGCAGCCCCCGACTCTTTTTTCTTGGTGTGATGACCAAGTCACGGCGATTTCCGCCGTGGCTTGGATGTCTTAATGTTTCATTGGATGATCCGTCAATGAAACACGCGGTTAATTCATAGGCAAAATGTCTCCGTATTGAAACGGATGTGCAGAAAGTGCAGCGGGCCGGTGCGCTAATGCATCGCTGCCATCACCTTCCGACCATAGGCAGTGCAGCGCGGTTTTGCGTAGACGCCACGCTGATAGAGACTCACGCCATCGCAGCCGGAACCGCCGCGCGAGATCGCGATGCGGAGGTAGGCCATGCCAGCGCGCGCACCGGTGGCGCAGTCGAACAGGTCTCCGGTAACACCGACCTCGCGGGCAGTGACAGGCTTGACCTGCATGATCCCGCGCTCGCCTGCGCTTCCGCGAAGATGGCAGTTGTAGTTGCTTTCGACCTTGACGACGGCATGGGCGAGGGCGCGAGGGATGCCCTGGGCGTCTGCGGCGGCGTCGATGATTGAGCGGAGGTCGGAGCCGAGCGCAGGCAAAGAGGTTCCCATAACGGCCGCGATTGCTGCCGCGCTCAGAAGGCACTTCATGTTGTCGTTCTCCTAAAAGGCCGCTACGGCTTCACACTCGAAGCGATTGGCCTTGTCTCGGCGACGCATATTCTCTTTGTGCGTTACCATTTCCAGATGATCCGGATTCACGCAGCGGCGTGTCCGGCAGCGATGATCGAGTTGCTTGCGTGGAGGGATGGGACCGTGTTCAAGCACGTACATCACGATATGGACGGCCATGGTGCCGCCATCGAGAGACATGCGCGCGTAGTCCTTCCCCCTGCCTTTGCTACCCGACGTTGGTCCGGTCCACAAGTGGCACGGCGTATCGAGAGGCCCTTCGACGATCTCGACGCGAGCCATAACTTTGTCGCGAATCCGGTCTCTGCGCGTGCTCATTTTGATCGCCCTAAGCGCGCGCCTGCCGCGTCTTGAGCGCTGCAATGTGGAAGGCGCGGTTGTGGGGCGTGTCATCGACGGGCCACGGCACGCGAGACAGAGCGTTGCGGGGCTGGCCGCCTTCGACCCAGGTATGCAGCAACTCGGCGAACGGATCGCCGTTCGCTCGAGTGCGGTTGACGATCTTCACGTCCACGCTGGTCAGGTTGCGCGCCATCACGCGGCTTCCTTGTCGCTGTAGACGCCGAGCACGGCCAGCTTCTCGTCAACGACGGCGATGCCCTGATCGATGACAGCCTTCATCTCGGGCAGCATGCGCGCGACCAGATCGGGACGGACATCCTGCGTGCTGAGCATCGGCGACTTCAGGGTGATCTTCAGTTCCGCGCCAATGCGGACGAGCAATCCTTGCAGGTAGTCGCGTTCCTTGATCAGTTCGGCGACAGCGTTGAAGTTAGCGAGTTTCACTGTTGTCGTTCCCCAAGTTGTCGAGTCCATAGATTTCGCGGAAGCGGTCGCGGCTGATGTGCCTCGGATCAACCTCGACGACGCCCGGCGGCATGAAGGCGTTCGGATCGGGCTCGACCGCGATGCCATCCATCGCGATCTCGCCGGTGGTCAGAAAGCAGTGGCCGTAGTCAGCGGCACGCAGCTTCGCGGCGATCTCGGCGAACGCCGCCTGGGAGATCGGGAGTCGGACGAGCGTCCTCATGCGTAGCCCTCCGCTCGCACGGCCGAGCGCAGGGCGTTGATGCGCTTCTCGCTCTCGGCCAGCTTCGCTTCGAGTTCGGCGATCCGTGCGTTCTGCGCGCGCTCGGTGAACGCGGCGATCTCGCGAGCGAGGTCGGTGCGCTCTGCCGAGACGTAGGCGAGGCCCATGGACTTCTGGCGGGCATCGGCTTGCTGCACATAGGTGCAGTCAACGAACGCCTGGGTGAGCGCGAGTAGGCCGGGTTGAATCTGGCTCATGACTCAGACCGCCTTTCCGTCGCGGGCGGCGACGGAGACCATCGGCGGAACGCCCAAAGCCTTCAGCCACTCGATGCAGAACTGCGCGGCGGTGGCCGGATCGTGATGCTCGGCGAGCGCGTCTTCGATGACCTCGATCATCCCCTCGCGCCCCATCCCCTCGCGGAGCCCGTCGCGGATGTTGATCAGCGCGTGAAGGAACGACGCCGCTTCGGCCGCGCGCTTGGCGTTCAGCTTGATCAGCGTGTCGATGTTGCCGCGAAGGATGTCGTTGTGCGCCTTGGACGAGATGGAGGCGCGCAGGTCGAACCAACCGAAGAGCATGAGGATCATGGCGGCGGTGGTGAAGATGCAGGCGGTTGGCGCGTAGCCGTTGAGAGTCGCGTCGAGCGCGAGCGCGAGGCCGAAGCCGCCAGTGATGAGCACAGCGAAGAGACGAAGCATGGTGATGGCTTTCATGGGAGGGTGAACCTGCAAGGATCGCTTGCAGGTTGGAGGGGGTCAGTGGGCGAGGGGCGTGTGGTCGGGCGGCAGCTTCTTGCCGACCGCGCGTGCGCCTTCCGGCGTGACGCTGAAGACCTTCATCGAGCCGTAGTCGGCGCGCGGGGTGCGGATCATCACGCCCTTGTCGGCGAGGCTCTGCGCGAGCTTGATGTCGCTGCCGTTGGAGTGGACGGCGACGCGGTTGCGGCAGACGGCGCGCGAGCGTTCGAGGCCGAGCGCCCGGCGGACCAACATTCCCTCTTCGTAGCCGATGGCGTTCATGGCGCTCCCCCTCAACCGAACAAGGCGTTCTGGTCGGAGTACATTGCCCGCGGCGCGGAGCGACGCGGCTTTGCGTGGATCGCCTGGGGGAGATCGACGGCGGTCAGGCTGTCCTTGTGGCGCAGGACGTGAGCCGACATGCCGCTGATGTTCGTCCTGCGGTCGGTCAGCTTGACGAGCGTGCCGAGCTTGACGAGTTCCGAGACGCGGGGACGGATCGCGAGGACGCTTTCCTTCAGTTGCTTGGCGATCTCGTCCGCCGTCAGGCGGTAGCCGTTGAGCATCAGTTCGATGATCGCGATGCGGAGCATCGCTGCCCGGCTGACGACCTTCTCGGCGGCGTCCTTCGAAGCGCCACCGCCCTTCGATCCCGGCGTGTTCGGATAGTTCTGAGACATAGACAAAGCTCTCCCGTTCGCCCCGAAGGGCGGTTTTCAGATCGGAGATGTGCGGTGTGGATTTCCCGTCCCGTCCGGCCTGAATCAGGCCGGGTCCGCTGGAATCAACGGATACACGATGGATGATCCGTCGCGGAAGGGTTTCGATAGGGATGTTGACGGATGGCCGCAGGCCGATGGTTAGCCAGCGGTTGAGAGCAAGCCGATCTCGCGCATGGAAATCACCAACTCCATATTATCTTTTGAGGGGGGTTTGGGTTTTCGAGGAATACCGTCGCAAAACCGAACCCCTCATTTTCGATAGGCTCTGGCCGACCATTGAAGGGTTTCTCCTATATATATAGTAGTAATATATACTTGTAATATATTCTGTAGAAGATATGTCTGTAGGTGGTTACTACTATATATAGGGGCGAAACCCCTCTAACCGGCAGTTGATGTTTTGCCCGATGACGGATGGGTCCGTCATTTCGACGGATGGAGTTGATGTTATCCGATGCGCAGGAAGGTCATGTCGCAGTGGGACGCCAAGGCGGCGTTCCTCAACGTACCGGACGATGGATGGTCCTTCGTTGGCTTCGCCAACGCCTTGCCGTGCCATCCTAGCGGGGCAGAGGCCATCGCTCGGTATCTGCACCGGAAGCGGATGATCTGGCTCTCGATGCGCGCTGGGCACGGCAGGGTCTTCCCGGCGGCGATGCGTCCCGGTCGAGGTCGGCCGAAGGCGAGGGGAGTCGAGCAGCCGCCGTTGATCGACCCGAGACTGGCTAGCTTCCTCACCCAGGCGCATCCGACCTTCCTGAAGATCAGGCTGTTGCTCGGCAGCGATCCCGGCGGTGCATGGAACGAGAACCAGGCGGTCAAGGCCGAGATCAAGTTCGCCCTGGCGGTCGAGGCGACGAAGCTGATGACGCTCTGCCGGACGTTCGCCAAGGAACACCCCGCCATTCCCGTTGCGGCGATCAGGGACGCGCTTTGGCTCGATAGGCCGCACACGATGCCCGTGGTCGCGGAGACGCAGCCGGACCTCGCCATGGCTGGCTCAGAGCAGTTCGGCGAGCAACCGAAGACGAAGACCCGGCTCTCGAAGGCCCTGACCGACGAAGAGCGCATGATGTCCTACATTGACGCCGCCGGCGCATCTGGCATCGCCGTCTATGAGATCGTGAACAAGGGGAAGATCGCCCGCGACCGCGTCATGCAGATCGGCGAGATGTTCGAGAACATGGGCGCGATCCACTCGGCAGTTGTCCGCACGTCGGATCGAGGACGTACCGGAATGCGGTACTTCGCCCGGCGTCACGGCGAGCCCCTGATCGCTGAAGGCGGGCGATTGGTGACGATGGTGTAATCTAGGATTGTCGGGCGATTCGGTCGACGCGGCGGGGGACGGAAGCGATGGGACTGCGAGCGCCTTACAGTGTTGACGCAATGAAGCTCGCCAATGAGCGCGTCGATAAGATCATGGCTCGGATATATCTATTGTGGCTGATCGGCGTCGGCGTCGGACTCATCAAGCTTAAGGCCGTTCAACGGCATACAGTACTCCATAGGAAACCCTGAAGTCATCCAAGGGCTGATCTTTGTGGCGGTAATTTTTTGCTACGTCGCAATCGTCGGGCTGGCATTCCTTTTTTCCGTTCAGTACTCATCGCTGGGCAACCGAGCATTCCTGAGAAGGATGATCCATCTCGCTTGCGGCACAACGAAAACCTTGCAGCGGCCCGCAGCGCAAATTCGCGTGATCAAGACGGTCGCGCGGCAGATTTTTGGTCTTGTCAGACCGATAGTTGCGATCATGTTTTTGTTTCCCATTCTGCATATTGCGCTATTTGAGCGGCCAGCGCTTGAGCTTGCCTTCAAGGCAATATTGTACGGCTGACGTAAGCGAACGGTTGCCGAACTGGTCTCTCACGATGCGGCGATCTGCGCGAGCATTCGCGTATGGAAACCCGGATCGTCGATAACATCCCCGAGTGGCGCTATCAGGCGGAAGTCATTGCTCGCCTTCACGCGCTCGAAGACGCCGGGCTTCCGCTTACCTGCGCCGGTGATATGAACCGAGCCAAGCGCTCGCGACGCGAGCGCATGGAAGCCAAGGTCACGGGCCTTACGGCGGGCGAGCCCGACGTTCGCGTTTACATCACCGGCGGGGTTCTGCTCAGTTTCGAACTGAAGACGCCCAAGGGCTCACGCTCGAAGGATCAGAAGGATCGGCACGCGAAGCTGATCGCCCTGGGCTTCGACGTTATCACGGTCAAGGCGAAGACCCCGGAAGAGATGGCCGATCTCATTGAGATCGACGTGCGCAATCGGCTGCCCTGATGCAGATCACGCTCACGCTCACGAAGGGAATGCTCGACCGGCTCGATCAGCTTCGTGATCGCAGCATCAACACCGCGACGGCCAAGGCGCTGACCTTCACCGCGAAGGACGCGCAGCAAGCGTTGCGAGTGCAAATCCCAGGCATCTTCGTGCTGCGTCGCCCGTGGGTGGTCAGCGGCATCCGCATTCGTCCGGCGAACGGCGGCAACCTGATGGCCGTCGTCGGCTCCATCGACAAGTACATGGAGCGCCATGTCATCGGTGCGGGCAAGGAGAAGCATCCCGACAACGCGCTCTCGATCCGCTCGAAGCGCAACAGCAACGGCCGCCTCGCGACGGGCGGCATCCTGATCAAACGTAAGCGCTCCTTTCTACGCACCTATGCAGTTGAGCGCGGGGATGGGATGAGGTGTCCACCATGAACGAGGTGGACACCATCGATGATCACTCCAGAAGAACTTTTGAG
>NZ_JASAUS010000133.1:0-21738 GCF_029953005.1 Bradyrhizobium sp. Mp27
CTCCGCTATCCCGGCCAGCTCCGACGAGACCAGCGCTACCAGCAAACCCCGCCGCGGAAAGGGGTCAAAATTGGACGCCGATGAAGGGTCAAATTTGCAAGCCGATTGACAGAATCCGGTGCAACCGCGATCGAATACGGCCTGATCGCAGCGGGCATCGCGCTGGCGATCATCACCGTGGTGAACAGCCTGGGCACCAGCATGAACGAGAAGTTCGGTTCGATTAGCAGTTCCTTGAAGTAATTTCCGCCTCCCATTTCCTGGCGGGGGCTGTTTTTCTTTAGAGGCTGTTACCTGACGATCGCCCACACGGGGAGTTGCCCCCGGCGGGCGAGGTCGTTTTGGGGGCACCGGAATGCCCACAGGCCCTCCATCCGTTTCCCCAAAGTTGTCCAAGGGCTTATCCCGCCACTCGTCCCCAGCTTTTCCACCGCCTTGTACGGGGCGCGCCGGGCCTGCCGCGCGCAGGCGACCCACTGCTTTCTCACAGCGTTGCCAACACCCTTGCCAACAGCCTGTCCACAGCTCTTTCCACAGACCTATCCACGGCTTCCGAACAGCGAGCGGTGATCCCTCAAGATCGCCTGCGCGGCGTTGTGGCCGGGCGCGCCGGTGACGCCGCCGCCGGGGTGGGCGCCGGAACCGCAATGATAGAGGCCCTTCAGGGGCCCGCGATAGTCGGCATGGCCCAGCATCGGCCGCGCCGAGAACAGCTGGTTCAGCGTCAGCGCGCCGTGGAAGATGTCGCCTCCCAGCAGGCCGAATTGCCGTTCGAGGTCGAGCGGGGAGAGGATCTGGCGGCCGAGCACGCTTGCCGCAAAGCCGGGTGCGTATTTGTCCACCGTCGCGATCATGAGATCGGCGACCTCCTCGCGATGGTCGTCCCAGGACTTTCCGTCGGGCAGTTCGGGCGCGACGTGTTGGCAGAACAGGCTCGCGACGTGTTTGCCCGCCGGTGCGAGCGTGTCGTCGAGCGTGGAGGGGATCAGCATTTCGACGACAGGCTCCCGGCTCCAGCCTAGCGCGCGCGCGTCGAGATAGGCGCGGTCCATGTAGCCGAGGCTTGGCGCCAGGATGATGCCGGAGGAGAGGTGATCGCCGTCGCCCGGGAGCGCGGTGAAGGAGGGCAGGCGGTCGAGCGCCACATTCATGCGGAAGGTGCCGGAGCCGTTCTTCCAGTGCCGGATGCGCGCGAGGAAGTCCGGGGGCAGCGCGTCGGCCGCGACCAGCCGCGTATAGAGCAGCTTTGGATTGACGTTGGCCGCGACATATTTTGCGCGGATGGACGTGCCGTTCTCCAGCACTACGCCCACCGCGCGGTCGCGCTCGACGATGATCTCGCGCACGCCCGCAGCCGTGTCGATCGTGACACCGCGGCCCTGCGCGGCGCGCGCCATCGCCTGCGTGATCGCGCCCATGCCGCCGATGGCGTGGCCCCAGACGCCCTTCTTGCCATTCACCTCGCCGAAGGCGTGGTGCAGCATCACATAGGCCGAGCCCGCCGCGTACGGACTGGCGTAATTGCCGACGATGGCATCGAAGCCAAACAGCGCCTTGACCAGATCGTGCTCGAAGCGCTCGTCCAGCATCTCGCCGGCCGAGCGGGTGAAGAGATCGAGCAGGCTGCGGCTTTGCTCCAGCGTCAACCCGCGCAGGATGTTGGCACTCTGGATCGCGTTCACCGCTTCGCGGATCGCGTTCGTGCCAAAACCGTCGAGCAGGTTCGGCGGCGCACGCAGCACGAACTGCCGCAGCACGTCGGCGATGTCTTCCAGCTCGCGCGAGAACTCGTCCAGCGCGCTTGCGTCGCGCGCGCTCAGCCGCGCGACGGACTCCTTCGTCCGCCCCTCGCCGGTGAGCAGATAGCTGCCGTCGGGCGCGGGCAGAAAATTCTGGGCGCGCCGCTCGACGATCCGCAGGCCCTGTTCAGTGAGCCCCAAGTCGCAGATCACCTGCGGATTGAGCAGGCTCACCGTGTAGGCCGCGACCGAGTTGCGGAATCCGGGGTGAAACTCCTCCGTGACCGCGGCCCCGCCGACCACCTTGCGGCGCTCGACGACGCGCACGCGCAGGCCCGCCATCGCGAGATAGGCCGCGCAGGTGAGGCCGTTATGGCCAGCGCCGATGATGATGACGTCGGTTTCGCTCATGAAGGGTTCAGAATGTTCCGCGGTCATTCAGGGATGGTCCGAAGGACCAGACCCGGAATGACATCTGTATATCAAGCAATCGTCGCTGCAACATCACGAGACCCTTTATTGCCCGTTCATGCACCTTGTGCTCCATTGCGCGCGTCCGGCGCCCGCCGGGGTTTAAGCCGGAGCTTCCATGGATTCGATCGTGCAACCCGCCGCCACGGAGCAGCCGTCCTCGTCGCGCAACCGGCTGCTGCTGACGGTCTACACCGCCGCGATCTTCGTCAGCGCGCTGCTGCTGTTCTCGGTGCAGCCGCTGTTCGCCAAGATGGTGCTGCCGCGGCTCGGCGGCTCGCCGGCGGTGTGGTCGGTGGCGATGGTGTTCTTCCAGTCGCTGCTGCTGGCGGGCTATGCCTATGCGCATCTCCTGATGCAGATCAGGAATCGCATCGTTCCGGTCGCGGTGCATCTGGTTTTGCTGATTGCAGCCTTCGCCACGCTGCCGCTCGGCATCGCCACCGCCTATGGTGAGCCACCGGCCTCCGGCTATGCGTTCTGGCTGCTCGGCCTGTTCGTGGTCTCGATCGGCCTGCCGTTCTTCGCGCTCGCAGCCAACAATCCGCTGCTGCAGGCCTGGTTCGTCCGCACCGGCCATCCTGCCGGACACGATCCCTATTTCCTCTATGCGTCCTCCAACATCGGCAGCTTCCTCGCGCTGTTGTCCTATCCGTTCCTGCTGGAGCCGATTTTCACGCTGCACACGCAGAACCGGTTCTGGACCCTTGGCTATGGCCTCCTGATCCTCCTGATCGCCGCCTGCGGCGTGCTGCTGCTGCGTTCGCCGAAGCTGGCCGTGGTCGACGCAAAGACCGAGGACGTCAATGCGCCGGCGCCAGGCATCGTGACGCGGCTGCGCTGGATCTTCCTCGCCGCGGTGCCGTCCGGCCTGCTGATCGCCGTCACGGCGCACATCTCGACCGACGTCGCGGCGGCGCCGTTGCTCTGGGTGCTGCCGCTGTCGCTGTATCTGCTCACCTGGGTGGTGGTGTTCCAGTCGCGGCCGCTGCTGCCGCACAAATGGATGCTGATGCTCCAGCCGGTCGCGATCGCGGGCGTCATCGTCCTGCTGGCCTTCGGCGGCGAACAGAATCTCCTGTTGACCCTCGGCGGCCACCAATTGTGCTTCTTCGTCATCGCCATGGCCTGCCATGGCGAGCTGGCGCGGACACGGCCGGCCGCCAAATATCTCACGGGCTTCTATGTCGCGCTGTCGTTCGGCGGCATGGTCGGCGGGCTCTTCGCCGGCCTCGTTGCTCCGTTCACCTTCTCCTGGATCGCCGAATACCCGATCCTGGTCGCTCTCGCCGCGCTGTGCCGGCCGCGGGCGAACGAGCGGCTGGCGGGCATCGTCAGATGGTACTGGCTGGCACTCGCCGTGCTCGCAGTGGCGCTGGTCGCGCCGTCTTACATGACCGGCGATCTCTCGACCTGGTTCGAGGATCATCGCGTCTGGGTCGCGGGGGCTGTCGGCGTGCTCGCGGCACTTCTGGCGCTCGTGCTCAACGCCAGCCGCTGGAAGATCTTCGCTACCGCCGCGCTCGCGCTGGCGCTGATCCGCGTCTATCCGGCGGACGAAGGCCGCGTCACGACGGTGCGCAGCTTCTTCGGCGTGCACAAGATCGTGGTGACGCCCGGCGGCTATTTCCAGGTGCTGATGCACGGCACCACGATCCACGGCGCCGAGCGCTTCCGCAACAATGACGGCACGCCGGTCGTCGGCCGGCCCGAGCCGATCACCTACTACCACAAGGACGGCGGCATCGGGCAGGCCATCACCGCGATCCGCGAGCGCAAGGGCGCGCCGCTGAAGGTCGCCGCAATCGGCGTCGGATCGGGCACGCTCGCCTGCGCCGCCGAGCCCGGCGAAAGCTGGACCTTCTTCGAGATCGACCAGTCGATGGTCGACGCGGCGAGCGACCCGAAGAACTTTCGCTACATATCGAGCTGCATGCCGGGCCTGAAGCCGGTGATCGGCGATGCTCGCCTCACCTTCGCGAAAGAGCCCGACGGCGCTTATGACCTGATCATCGTCGACGCCTATTCGTCGGATGCGATTCCGATTCATCTCGCCACCGAAGAGGCGATGAACATCTACAAGGACAAGCTGGCGCCGCACGGCGCCGTGGTGATGCACGTCTCCAACCGGCACCTCGATCTCGAGACCGTCGTGGTCGGCATCGCCGATGCCAACGATCTGAAGAGCTGGGTCTTCAACGAGGACTCCGGACGCGACGGGGACTACATCTTCTCGACCGACGTCGTCATCTCCGCGCGCGAGGACGCCGACGTCGGTCGGCTCGCCTCCTCCAAGTCATGGGAGCAGACCGAAGCCGACGATCGGGTACGGGTCTGGACCGACGACTATTCGAACATCCTGGGCGCGTTGTATCGGCGGTTGAGGGACGGGGAGTAGGGACGTCTTCGTAGCCCGGATGGAGCGAAGCGCAATCCGGGGGCGCTTCCGCGTGGCGACACTGCTCCCGGATTTCGCTGCGCTCCATCCGGGCTATAAGGGGAAGGCTTCTACGGCTCGACCGGCGTTCCCGCCGGCAATGCGATTCCCTTCTCGCCCGCGACTTGCCGCAGCAGGTCCGGCCTGTCCGAGATGACGCCGTCGACGCCGAGCTCGATCATGCGCGCCATGTCCTCGCGCTTGTTGACGGTCCAGACCACGATGCGCAGTCCGAGCGTGTGTGCCTCCGAGACGACCGCTTCGGTCACGTCGCCGAAATAGGGCGACCAGACCGCGCCGCCCGCAGCCTTGATCATCCGCGGCAGCGAGCCGCCGTGGTCGGCCGGGCTGAAACCCGCCGTCCAGTTCGTCGCCTTGTCCACCGCCACCGTCTGGCCCGAGCCGCGCTGCAGCGTCAAATACACCGTCGGAATGTTGGGCGCCTGTTGCTGAACGAGCAGCAGGGTCCGCCAGTCGAACGACTGGATCATGACGCGATCGGCAAATCCCTCGGCCTCGATCAGCCCGAGCAGCTTTGCGACAAAGCCTCGTGGATCGAGTGACTCGTCCGGATGGTTTGGATCGATCTTGGTCTCGATATTGAAACGCACGCGCGTGTTGCCGGCCTTGCGTACCAGCGCGAACAGCTCGCCCAGGGTGGGAATGCGTGTCCCCGGCACGGCCCGCTGGTCGGGGAATTGCTTCGCGTAGGAACTGTCGGGGCGGATCTGGCCGACGTCATAGGCCCTGACCTCTTCGAGCCGCAGCTTCACGAACGGTGTGCCGGGCGCGGCGACATAGGCGCCGCCTGCATCGCGCGCGAGGTCGGGATTGAGCCCGCGTTCATGCGACACGACGACCTCGCCATCCGCGGTCACGCCGACGTCGAGCTCCAGCGTGTCCACGCCCATCGACAGCGCGTTGGCGAAGGCCGGCAGGGTGTTTTCCGGCAACAGCGCGCGCCCGCCGCGATGCGCTTCGAGATCAAAGGCCATGGCTTGTCCCGCAGTGAGAACCGAGAGCACGATCAGGATTGTCGCGGCACGTGACGGCATCGAGGTTCGCAGCCCAGGTGAAAGGAGGAGCTTATGAAATCTTCGCCCGGTTCGTCAAGCTTCGCGGCCGACAGGTGCTTGACGGCGGCCGGGGAAGGCGGAAACTGGCTCTCAAAAAGAGCATCGGTTCAGGGAGCCATTCACATGCGGCTTATCTTCATCGCAACGATGGCGGTTCTCATGGTCGGACAGGCGATGGCCAAGGATGTGCTTTCGGGTGCGAGCCTCTATGAAGATGTGGCGCGCTATGCATCCTTCGGTCTGCACCGCTTCGGCTCTGCGGGCGATCGCGCGACGGCCGACTGGATCGCCGGCGAGATGAAGCAGGCGGGTTTCGAAATCAGCTTCCAGCCCGTCGTGCTCGGGCGGCAATATGTCGTCGAGCGGGCCAGCGCCGAAGCCGCCGGCATCTCTGTCGAGGCGACGCCATTCTGGTGGCCGCCGGAGGACAAGGCCAGCTTCCATCTCGCCGCGCCGCTCGCGCGCGATGGCGATGTCACCGGCAAGATCCTTCTGCTCGATCTGCCGTTCGATCGCGGCGCCTATCTGGGGCCGACCCATCGTGCGGCGATCGCGGAAGCCGCGGCAAGGAAGCCGGCGGCCATCCTGCTGACGATCGGCAATCCCGCCGACGACCGCTTCGCCTATAACGTCACGCAGGAGGATGCGCCCTGGCCGGTGCCGGTGATCGTGGTCGGCGCGGCGTCGCGAGCGGTGTTCGAGCGCGCGCTCGCCTCAGGCGCGCCTGTCACCTTCGACGTCAAGGGCCATTACGAGCGCGATGTTGTTGGCCGCAACGTCATCGCCGAGATCGGGGCCGGCCGTGGGCCAGTCATCGTCGTCTCGACGCCGATGACCGGCTGGTACTCGTGCGTCTGCGAGCGCGGCCCCGGCATCGCCAACTTTCTCGCGCTGGCGCGCACCGTCGCCGCCGAGAAATGGCCGGCGCATCTTGTTTTCATCGCCACCGCCGGCCACGAGATCGGCCATGGCGGCATGGAGCTGTTTCTGAAGCACGGAGCGCCAGCACCGAAGGATACGCTGGCGTGGATTCATTTCGGTTCGTCGAACGCCTGCTATGCCTTCGCGGAAGGCGCCCGCACCGATCGGCCCGAGCAAGAGCGTTATCTCGTGTTGAGCAAATCCGCCGTCGCGCTGACCGACGAGACATTTGCAAAGGTCGAGGCCAAGCGTCTGGTGACGGAGAAGCAGGCGGTCGGTGAGCTGCGCGATGTGCATGCGGCGGGCTACGCCAATTTCCTCGGCATGGCTGGGCGCCATCGGACGTTTCATACGCCGTCGGACGATCTCGCCGCGACCGGGCCCGAGATCCTCGAGCCGGTCGCGCGCGCCTTCGTCGATGCTGCGCGAAAGATCGTCGAACGCGGCAACGCCGCGTTTCGGTAGCGTCAGTTCTGATAGTAACCGCGCGGCTGATAGTATTGCCGGGGCTGAGGCTGATAATAGCCCTGCTGGCCGTAGCCTTGGTTGTAGTACTGCTGCGGCTGCTGCTGTTGATAAACCTGTGCGTCATACAGCGGGCGGCTGGCCGAGCGCGGCGCGGGATAGCGCGTGCCGGTGTCGCTGCCGTCGGCCGGATAGATGTAATTGTCGTCCTGCGGCATGTAGCGGCGGGCAGGCTGCGCAGGCGGTGCGAGATTCACGGGATCGCCTGAGGTGGCGTACTGCTCTTCTGCCGGCTGCGGCGCGCGGGCCACTGCTGTGGGGTTGCGGCCGCGCGGATTGCGGGCCAGAGCCACCTGGGCCGAGCCGGTCAGCGTCACCGTGGTGTTGAGCACGCCCTGCTGCTGCACCAGCGCATAGAGCGTCGAGGCATTCTGGCGCGACAGTCGCACGCAGCCGTGCGACGCCGGCGAGCCGAGGCGGCTGACCGAGTCGGTACCGTGGATCGCGTGCCCGACCTTGGTGAAGAAGATCGCGTGCGGCATCGGCGCGTCGTCGAATTCCTTGGAGTAGTGATCCTCTTCCATGCGGAAGGCGCGGAAGGCGCCGCCCGGCGTTTCGCGCGAGGGGATGCCGGTTGACACCGGCCAGTGATAGCGCGCGACGCCGTCGACGGCGACGGTCATCTGCTGATTGTCCTTGTCGACGGTGATCTCGACCTTGGCTTGCGCGGCGCCCGCGCTCAAAAACATCAATGAGGAAAAAGCGATGAAAAAGGAACGCATCTGGAAACGCATTTGAGTTCTGGCCTCCGGCCTGTTCACGCTAGGCGCCGCGGCTCTCCGTCCCCCGGCGTGCAATATGCCTGCAATCCGGCTGTCGTTCCAGCGGGCTGCCCGTCCATCGTTAACGCGATGCCGGGCGTAAGCAAGGCCGCTTTGTGCCGCGTGGCTGGCGGCGGCGCTGACATTTTCGCGAGCATGCCGAGCAGTCACAACGCCGACAATTCGTCACAAAGGCGCAACCATTCGGCCGCTTCAGGCGTTGATCGTGGCTGCCCTCGACGGGCGGCTTCCGCTGCCCTTTCCCCTTTAATTCCCTTGGGACCGAAGATGAACAAAGCCCGTATCGCCGCCGTGCAATTGCCGGCCGGTTTGCCCCTCCGCCTGCTGTTCGCAGCCACCGCCATCCTGCTCGCGCTGTTGTCGCTGCCGCAAGCCGGCCACGCCCAGGGCATCGTGCGCGGCGCCCAGGAAGGCTCTTATGAAGGCAACCGGATTGCCGGGCCTGTCGGTGGCGTAGTCGGCGGCGCGGTCGGCGCCGGTGTCGGCGGGGCCGTGGGTGCGGTGGAGGGCGTGTTCGGAATTCCGCATCACCGCCATTACCGCTGCCGCGGCTACTATGACGGTTACCATCGCTTCCACTGCTACAGGTGAGGTAGCGCCGTAGCCCGGATGGAGCGAAGCGCAATCCGGGGCGCTGGTGCGTGAGGTGACGCTCGTCCCGGATTTCGCTGCGCTCCATCCGGGCTACGGATCTGCGGTCAGTTCTTCAGCCGGTAGCCGGTGCGGAAAATCCACCAGATCACGGCGAGGCAGATCACCAGGAACGCCGTCGTCATGCAGATGCTGACGGACACGCTGACATCCGCGATCTCGTAGAAGCTCCAGCGGAAGCCGGAGATCAGATAGACCACCGGGTTCAGCAGCGCCACGGTGCGCCAGCCTGCCGGCAGCATGTCGATGGAATAGAAGCTGCCGCCGAGGAAGGTCAGCGGCGTCACCACCAGCATCGGGATCATCTGGAGCTTTTCGAAGCCGTCGGCCCAGATGCCGATGATGAAGCCGAACAGGCTGAACGTCACCGCCGTCAGCACCAGGAAGGTCAGCATCCACACCGGATGATGGATGTGCAGCGGCACGAACAGGCCGGCTGTCGCCAGGATGATGAGGCCCAAAATGATCGACTTGGTCGCGGCGGCGCCGACATAGCCGAGCACGATCTCGCCATAGGAGATCGGCGCCGACAGGATTTCGTAGATCGTGCCGGTGAATTTCGGGAAGTAGATGCCGAAGGAAGCGTTGGCGATGCTCTGCGTCAGCACCGACAGCATGATCAGGCCCGGCACGATGAAGGTGCCGTAGCTGACGCCCTCGACCTGGCTGATGCGCGAGCCGATCGCGGCACCGAACACCACGAAATAGAGCGAGGTCGAGACGACAGGCGAGACGATGCTTTGCAGCAGCGTACGCCAGGTGCGCGCCATTTCGAACAGATAGATGGCGCGGATGGCGCGATGGTTCATGACGTCCTCACGAGGTCGACGAAGATGTCCTCGAGCGACGATTGCGTCGTGTCGAGATCGTTGAAGCGGATGCCGGCGTTGCGGAGGTCGCTGAGCAGGCTGGTGATGCCGGTGCGCTCGCCCTTGGTGTCGTAGTCGTAGACGAGCGTCGCGCCGCCGTCGCAGACGTCGAGCTCGTAATGGCTGAGGCTGTCCGGCAGCGTCGTGACCTTGCCCTGCAGATGCAGCGTCAACCGCTTCTTGCCGAGCTTCTCCATCAACGTCGCCTTGTCCTCGACCAGCACGATCTCGCCCTTGTTGATGACGCCGATGCGGTCGGCCATCTCCTCGGCTTCCTCGATGTAATGCGTGGTCAGGATGATGGTGACGCCGGATTGCTGCAGCGTGCGCACCACCTCCCACATGCCCTTGCGCAGCTCGACGTCGACGCCGGCGGTCGGCTCGTCCAGGAACAGGATCTGCGGCTCGTGCGACAGCGCCTTCGCGATCATCACGCGGCGCTTCATGCCGCCGGAGAGCGTGATGATCTTGTTGTCCTTCTTGTCCCAGAGCGAGAGGTCCTTCAGCACCTTCTCGATATGGGCGGGGTTCTTCGGCTTGCCGAACAGGCCGCGGGAGAAGCTCACCGTCGCCCACACGCTCTCGAAGGCGTCAGTGTGCAATTCCTGGGGCACGAGGCCGATCAGCGAGCGGGCCTTGCGGTACGAGGTCTGGATGTTCTCGCCGCCGACGAGGACCGTGCCTTCGCTCGGGTTGGCGATGCCGCAGATGATCGAGATCAGCGTGGTCTTGCCGGCGCCGTTGGGGCCGAGCAGCGCAAAAATCTCGCCGCGCTTGATGTCGAGATTGACGTTCTTGAGCGCCTTGAAGCCGGACCCATAGGTCTTCGACAAATTGGCGACGGAAATGATGGAGGACATGATGGCCGCAGGGCTGAAAGGTAAAGACTGGGGAGGGGAGGCTGGAACCGTCCGGGAGGAGGTCAGCGGAGCCCTGAAATAGGAATGCACTTGCCCGGCCGCAATTGGCCGGAGAAAAATGGTCTCAAAACAGGCCCTTCGGTGGCAGGTTCCGCGCAAGTGTTGCGCGATGGTCACGGCTTGTGGCTAAGATTGCCGCTCACGCGCCTCTTTGTTGCGTCTGCGAGCGGGCCGTGGCTACGATTCCGGCCGATCGCAAAGCGTATTGTCCCCAGGGAAACATCGAGATGAGACCGAACGGCCGTCACACCGCCGGCGCCAGCCAGTTGCCCGCCCTCCGTGTGTGGGCGATCTGCCTGATCCTGCTGTCAGCTGTTGCCATCAGCCCGACCACCGCCAGGGCGGCGCCGAGCCAGTCCGCAGCCGCGACCACCCATGTCTACCTCCTCCGCGGCGTGCTCAACATCTTCTCGCTCGGCCTCGACACGATCGGCTCCCGCCTCCAGGCGCAGGGCATCCAGGTGACCGTCGCGAACTTCGTGTCCTGGTCCTCGCTCGCTGATGAGGCCGCGGCCGACTACAGGGCCGGTCGCGTCAAGACCATTGTCCTGGTCGGCCATTCCTCGGGCGCGACCGCGCTGCCGGACATGATCGCCAAGCTCAACCAGCTCGGCGTGCCCGTGAAGCTCGCGATCGGCCTTGATTCCGTATTCAAGACCAGGCTGTCGACCGGCGCCGAACGCTACATCAACATCTATATCGGCGACGGTCCCGGCGAGCCTGTGCGCGCTGCGGCTGGTCTGCGCGGCAAGCTCGACAATGTCGACGTCCGCGGCACCGGCGTTGGCCACATCTCGATCGACAAGAGCGAGGCGATCCAGCGCCGCGTCATCGGCGAGATCGACGCCGCCATCATGCGCTCGCGCGCCCCGGCGGGTCCGGTCGCCGAACCCGGCGCACCCAGGGCCCCGCGGCAGGCGCGCTCGGCGGCGGCAACGGCGCCGGCCAGGAACTGAGGGCGCGTCGCGCCCGCAGCACCGCGTGATGCCGCCTAAGCGGCGGTCACGCGGACCGGGATGCTCTCCAGCCCGCGCAGGGAATTGTTGAGCCTGCGTTTCGGCTCTGCCGTAAGCTCGATGGTCTTCACGCGCCGTGCGAGCTCGCCGAAGATCAATTCGCCTTCCAGACGTGCGATCATCTGGCCGACGCAGGCGTGAATGCCGGCGCCGAAGCCGACATGCCCGGTCGCGCTCCGTTCGATATCGAAGCGGTCGGGTTTGTCCCAGCGCGCCGGATCGCGATTGGCGGAGGCCATGAACAGCAGCACCTTGCGGTGCGCGGGGATCACGCCGCCGCCGATCTCGACGTCGCGCGAGGTGGTGCGAAAGAACGTCTGCACCGGAGAGTCGTGGCGCAGGCCTTCCTCGAAAGCGTTGCGCGCCAGCTCCGGCTTGTGGTGCAGCTTGCGATATTCATCCGGGTGCGTGGCGAGTGCCAGCAGGGTATTGCCGATGCCATTGACGGTGGTGTCGATCCCGGCGGTGAGGAACGGCCGCACCAGGTGCGTAGCTTCGTGCTCGGTGATCTCGCCGTCGTCGGCGGCCTGGTAGATCATCATGCCGAGCCCGTCGGGCTGCAACGCGTCCCGGGCGCAGCATTCCATGATCCAGCTCTGTGCCGCGAGGCCCGCCTTGCGTGATGCGGCCAGCATTTCGTTCTCCGGGCCAAAGCTGTCGAACACGAAGGTGCTCCAGGCCAGCAGCTTCTCGCGGCCATCAGGCCGGATGCCGATCGCATCCGGAAACACTTTGATGGGATAGGCTTCCGCAAGATCGGCCACGGCATCGAAGGTGCCTTTGTCGATCAGCTCGGAGACCTTCCTCTCCGCCTCCTGCTGAAACGTTTCGCGCAGCTTTCTTGCGACGCCCGGAGACAGGGTGCGGCCGAGGACGCGGCGGCCCTTGTCGTGATCGGGCGGATCGATCTGGAGTGTCAGCGGCTTTGGCAGCGCAGGATTCATCCCGTGAAGCCCGACACCCTCGCCGCTGATGAACGTCTTCCAGTCCTTCAGCGCCGGCTCGACTTCGGCGTAGCCTGCCATGGCCCACACGCCATACCGCTCCAGCGCGAACGCAGGCCCGAGCGCGCGCAGCGCTTCATAGGCGGGATAGGGGTCCATCAGGAAGTCAGGCGCGAACGGGTCGATCGGACTGGATGCAATGCCGCTCATGGTCAGCCCCCGGCCGTTATTGCGTGGTCAGCGGACACTTGCCTTCGCTCTCCGAGCGGAATGCGTCCTCGCCCTTGATCGTGGCGACGACCTTCAGCAGGTCCCAGGCCGAATTCGACTCCTCGGGCGCCTTGACCTGGAGCAAATAGAGCGGATGGATCTTGCGTCCGTCCTTGCGGATGTAGCCCTTGCCGAACAGCGGATCGTCCGTCGGCATCTCCTTCATCGCGGCGACGACCGCCTTGCCGTCCTTGGCGCCGCCGGCCTTGTCGACCGCCTTGAGGTAGTGGATGACCGAGGCATAGACGCCGGCCTGCATGTCGTTGGGATAGGCCTTCGAAGGAATGCGCTCGGCGAAGCGTTTGGCGAAAGCCCGCGTGCCGTCGTTCAGATCCCAGTAGAACGGGTTCATGATCTGCGCGCCCTGCGCAAACTTCAGGCCGAGTGAGGGAAGGCCGTTCATCCCCAGGATCAATCCGACCAGCTTGTGGTCCTTGGTCAGCCCGAACTCGGCGGCCTGCTTCATCGAGGTGATGGTATCGTCGCCGGCATTGGCGAAGCCGACGACGTTTGCGCCCGAAGCCTGGGCCTGAAGCAGGAAGGAAGCATAGTCGGCCGTTCCCAGCGGATGCCGCACGCTGCCGAGCACCTCGCCGCCGGACGCTTTCACGGCCTCCGCGGCCTGCTTCTCCAGATCGTGACCGAACGCGTAGTCGGCGGTGATGAAGAACCACTTCTTGCCGCCCTGCTGCACGATCGCCTTGCCGAGGCCGCGCCCGTAGGCATAGGTGTCGTAGGTCCAGTGCACGGTGTTGGGCGTGCATTTTTCGCCGGTCAACAGCACCGTGCCGGCGCCCGATCCGACGAAGACCTTGTTCTTCTCGGCGCTCATGCCGGCGACAGCGAGCGCGATCGAGGAGTTGGGGATGTCGAAGATCGCGTCCACGCCGTCATTCTCGTACCAGCGCCTGGCGATGCCGATCCCGATGTCGGTCTTGTTCTGGTGATCCGCCGCGACGACCTCGACGGGCCTGCCGGCGGCCTTTCCGCCATAGTCTTCGACCGCCATTTTTGCGGCGACGACCGAGCCGATACCCTGATAGCTCGCGAACGGACCGGACTGGTCGTTCAGGATGCCGATCTTCACGGCATCCTGGGCAAAGCCCGGCGCGGCAACCAGCATCGAAGCCAAAATGCACAATTTGTGCAGGAATTTGCTGTTCATTGTGTCCCTGCCATGGGCGGTCTTGGTGCCGCTAAATAATAGTTATATTTTATAGCTATTTTGAGAGTGTCAATTCGGCTGTGGCCGCCGCGGATTGAGGATCATGAGCTCGAAAACCGTAAGACCCGGGTTGAAGTCCGATCAGCAGCCGGAGAAATCGCTGGACCTGCGCGCGCTTCGGCGGACGCCCGGGTTCATGCTGCGCCTCGCGCAATTGAAGTTCTTCGAAGGCTTTTACGAGGAGTTCGCCGCGTTGGGCCTGACGCCGGCGACCTATGCGATCTTCGCCGTCATTCGTGACAATCCCGGCGTGCCGCCGAGCAGCCTCGCCAGCCTGCTTCGGTTGCGCCTGCCGAACCTGATCAAGATCCTGAATGAGCTCGAATCGTCCGGCTTCATCAAGCGCAGCCGCTCGAAGGCGGACCGCCGCGCCGTCGAGCTGATGCTGACGCCGAAGGGCGCAAAGCTCATTGCGGAGGGGGCAAGGCTGACGGAGCCCTACAACGAAAAGATGCTGGCCCCGCTCAGCGCGGCCGAGCAGCGCGCGCTGCTGGAATTGCTGAACCGGCTCCTGCCGCTCTAGGGTCGGGCTCTATCGCTTCCTGACCAGCTTCAGGGGACGACCGGTCTTCTGAATGCGGGGCTTGATCGCAACGCTCCGCGCGTCGGGCGGGTTCAGGAAGCGGACGAGCATCGTTCTCAGATGCTCTACGCTCTGCTTGATATCCAGCTTGGGATTGCGGATCGGCATGGCGCGGGATCCGTCGATGAGGGCGATCAGGATGTTCGCCGTTGCTTCCGGATCTAACCCTGGATCCACCCGTCCCTGCTGCTGCGCCCGGCGCAGGAAGTCGCTCCACATGCGGCGGACCGCTGCGGTGTGGCGTTCGATGATCGCAGCGAAGTCAGGATTGCGGGCGGCCTCCGCGAGACCATCCAGATTGAGGATCTGGGCGGGACGAAACCGCAGGCTGGTTTCCTCGATATCGACGAGCAGCGCCTCGATCACGTCGGCGGCCGCCAGAATCTTTTCAAACCGCTCGGCCGACCGCACGAGACCGAGGTCGATCATCGCCTCGATGATCGCCTCCTTGCTCGCGAAGTAGTGATAGAGGTGGCCCGGACTGATGCCGGCTTCGGTGCAGATATCTGTCGTGCTGGCGCCGCGGAAGCCGTCCCTGATGAAGCAGCGGATCGCCGCGCCGAGGATTTCCCCGCGCTTCTGCTCATGCTTGACGGGGTCGACTTTCCTCAAACCGGACATCTCCATTCACACTCGCCCCGTTTAGCACGACGGTCCGCCACGAGAAAATCAAAATTAGAGAGTTCCATCTATTTATGTTGACGGATGTTGCGAGGCGTGAGAAGTGATTATTAGAGCGATCTCTCTAATAAGCTGCCGATGCGGGAATGGGACCATGCGCTTTCCACGGACGGCCCTGATGGGTGCCGCGCTTGCGCTCGGAGGGTGTGCGACCGCGCCGCTCGAACAGGCCGGCTCGCTCAGGAGCTACGACCGGATGTCGGACGCGAACGGGCTGGTGACGCGATCGAAAATCCGCGTGAACAAGCAGGATGTGCTGGCGGCGAAGACGATCCGGATCGCATCGACCGTCTTTCCCGCGCGCACCGATGTCGTGCTGAACGAAAAGGAACGTCGCCTGGTCGCGAACGCCATCAGCCGCGAGCTGTGTCTCCGCCTGAGCGAGCGTTTCCGTATCGTCTCATCCGATGACGACGCCGATCTCACGGTGCAGGCGACGGTGACGCATGCCGCGCCGACCAGCCCGACCGCCTCCGGCGCATCGAAAGCCCTGTCGATTGCCAAGACCGTTGCGCTTCCCGGCGTGCCTGTACCGGTGCCGAGGCTTCCAGTCGGGCTCGGCAGCCTGTCGGTCGAGGCGGAAGCGCGCGATTTCGCGGGATTTCAGAAGGCGGCCATGGTCTGGGCGCGCGGGGCCAACTCGATTACGAACTCTCCGCGGGTCGCCAATGAGGGCGATGCCTACGATCTCGCCGCCGATTTCGGCACGGACTTCGCAAAACTGGTTACGACCGGAGAGTCGCCGTTCGGCGGCATCCCCGCGCTGCCGCCGATGGACAGCATTCCCGTGCGGCTCGGCGGTGCGCCCAAATATGTCGCCTGCGAAGCGTTCGGACGGTTTCCCGGCATCGCGGGGCAGGGGCTCGGCCTGCCGCCGGCCTGGACCGATTCCGGCGCCAAGGAGAGCCCGGCCAACAATCCGGCCCCGCCGCCTGCGCCCGGAGCGAATTCAGAGCAGGCGCTGACACAGTGATGCGGCCGCGCGCCCCGCAACATCCGAGCTCGACATATTGGTAGCCGATCAGAGTCAATGACATGCTGACATCCGGAATAACTCGCCCTTCCCAACGCGCCTTGCGCCAGAGCGCAGCGCGCGACGATGCGCGCGCGAGCAGCGTTCCCCTGTTCACGGCCGATGAGGCGTGGAGCCGGACGAACGCAGATCGGCGTGCAGTCGACGAGAGGGATGACCAGAACTCGATGCTCGAGCCCGGCTTCTGGATGACGGCCCTGGTCGCGTTCCTGCCCACGGTCGCCGGCTGCCTCTATCTCGTCCTGACCCAGGGATGAGGCGCGCAGCGAGCGCGGCACCGGGGACAAGCGATGCATTCACGATATGAGTTGGCGTGCCGCCAGCGAAGGTCCGTCTTCGGCCGCCGCAGATCTCTGGCGGCCTTGTCCGCCGTCTTGACGCTGCTGCTGGCGGGATGCGCGTCGAGCGGGAATTTGCCTCCTGTCTATGATCCTCCGCGTCCGCCTGGTGCCAAGGCGGTGCAGGAGGGCGTCAGGAAGGCAGCCGCCGAAGTCAAGCTGACCGGAGCACTCGAGACATCCGCCGTCCGCCCTACCGACCACGGGCCGGGGTCGTATTTCGTCTGCCTGAGGCAGGGCTATGGTCCGTCTGACAGACACCCGGCCTATTCGGTCTTTTTCGACGATGACGCCTACAAGGGAGTCCAGAGTTCGGTGATCCTCGACGCCTGCGAAGCCCAGCCATGGGTTCCCTTCAATTGATGCCGGGGATGCACGGGGGGCAGAATGAGAACCTCGACCGGCGGGCGTCACGGGCCCGGTTCCGTGCCCCAAAATCCACCCAATCGGTGGTCACTAAGCCCGCGGAGGAGGCCTTTGCCTCCCATGGTGAGACTGCTGGACTGATGATCGATTTGAGGCGGCTAGTCGTGCTGGCAGCGGTTGCGCTGCTCGCCCTAGGCACCGGCACGGCCGTTGCCTCACCTGCGAAGCCGAAGCGCCCCGCGGTCGCGACCGCTGTGCCGCCGCCTCCTGCCCCGCCCGCCGAACCGTTGCCGCCGCCAAAAATCTACCTGTTCCGTGGCGCCATGGGGCCGATCTTCTCGACCGGCATGGACCGGCTCAGCGAAAAGCTGACGAAGGCCGGCTTCTCGGCCGACGTCTATGAATTCACCATCTGCCGATGGATCGGCGATCGTGCCATCTCCAGCTACAAGGAATCGCCGGCGCCGATCGTGCTGATCGGCCATTCCATGGGCGGGCTGTGCTCGGTCGTGATCTCCGAGATGGCGGCCAAGGAGAACATTCCGATCAGCCTCGTCATCATCATCGATCCCGCGCATGCGACCGGCGACGTGCCGCTCAATGTCGAGCGCTTCATCAACATCTTCATGTCCGACAGCGTGCTCGGCGGCGGCGACGTCGTGGCCGTGCCCGGCTATCGCGGCCATTATGCGAGCTATGACCTCAAGGAGAACTCGCGTGTCACGCACATCAACATCGAGAAGTCTGACGACATCCATCGCCAGATCATCGAGATGGTGACGCAGTTGCCGCGCATCTCCGCGCAGAGCCAGGCCGATGCGGTACCGTTGCGCTATCTCGTGCCGCCGAACACGCCGGTGGAATTGTGGGACTCTGGCGTGCGGGTGCCGGTGCGCGCGGGCGACACCATGGAGAGCATCGCCGCCGCCCGCCGCGTGCCGCTGTGGACGCTGGCGCAGAGCAATTCGCTGGCGGAGAACGCGACCCTCACCCCCGGCCAGTCCATCATCGTCCCGCGCCATCTGACGCCGCCCGAGCCTGTGGCCGCGATGGCGGCGCCGGCGCCGCCGCCGCAAGGGCGGAAGTAGGGCTCTTCGCCTCTTCCCGCGTGCGGGGAGAGGCCGGATCGCATCGCAGATGCGATCCGGGTGAGGGGGACTCTCCGCGAATCTAACTGTCACCATCCTTGCTGAGGCAGCCCCTCACCCCAACCCTCTCCCCGTAAGAACGGGGCGAGGGAGCGCACTTGCGTTCGCGGCGCTAGCTTGGCCTCAGACGTTCGTCCCGTGGATCGCGTCGATCACGGCGTCCGTGACTTCCTTCGTCGTCGCCTTGCCGCCGACATCGGGCGTCAGCACGCCGGCCGCGCAGACGCGCTCGACCGCCGACATCAGTCGTATTGCCGCGTCCTTCTCGCCGAGATGTTCGAGCATCTGCGCACCGGTCCAGAAGGTCGCGACCGGGTTGGCGATGCCCTTGCCGGTGATGTCGAACGCCGAGCCGTGGATCGGCTCGAACATCGAGGGGAAGCGGCGCTGCGGGTCGATGTTGCCGGTCGGCGCCACCCCGAGGCTGCCGGCGAGCGCGCCGGCAAGATCGGAGAGGATGTCGGCATGGAGGTTGGTCGCGACGATCGTGTCGAGGCTCTTCGGATGCAGCGTCATGCGCACCGTCATGGCGTCGACCAGCATCTTGTCCCAGGTCACATCGGGGAATTCGGTCGCGACTTCGGCGGCGATCTCGTCCCACATCACCATGCCATGGCGCTGCGCGTTCGACTTGGTCACGACGGTCAGGAATTTACGCGGCCGCGACTGCGCGAGCTGGAACGCATAGCGCATGATGCGGGTGACGCCGACGCGGGTGAACACCGCGACCTCGGTGCCGACCTCTTCCGGCAGGCCCTTGTGGGCACGGCCGCCCATGCCGGCATATTCGCCTTCCGAGTTCTCGCGCACGATCACCCAGTCGAGATCACCGACGCCGACATTGCGCAACGGCGATGCGACGCCGGGCAGGATCTTGGTCGGGCGCACATTGGCATATTGGTCAAAGCCCTGGCAGATCGGCAGGCGCAGGCCCCACAGCGTGATGTGGTCGGGCACGTCGGGCGCACCGACCGCGCCGAAATAGATCGCGTCGAACTTCTTCAGCTCGGCAAGGCCCTCGGCCGGCATCATCACGCCGTGCTTCTTGTAATAGTCCGAGCCCCAGTCGAACGTCTTGACGTTGAAGGCGAGGTCGCCGCTGCGTTTTGCCAGAGCCTCCAGCACACGGACGCCGGCCGAGATGACCTCGGGGCCGATGCCGTCGGCCGGAATTGCTGCGATCGAATGAGTGCGCATGAAGATGCTCCGTTTGAGATGTCAGTGGGATTGCGGGACGGGTTCGACGGGCGCGGTCTGCGCGCGCGACAATAGCAGGGTCAGGACCGCCGAGAGAACGAGCAGGCCGCTGACGAAATAGAGTCCGCCGACAAAACTGCCGGTCTGGTCCTTGATCCAGCCGATCATGGCCGGACCGACGAAGCCGCCGAGATTGCCGATCGAGTTGATGGTGGCGATCCCTGCCGCGGCCGCGGGGCCGGACAGGAATAGCGTCGGCATGCTCCACAGCGGCGGCTTGGCCGAGGAGATGCCGATGTTCACCAGCGCGAGCGCCACCAGCACGGCGACGACGCCGGCCGCAAGACCGGCATAGGCGAGGCCCGCAGCGGCGATCAGGCAGGCCCATACGACGTGCCAGGTGCGCTCGCCGGTGCGGTCCGAATGCCGCGCCCACAGGATCATGGCGACGACGGCGGCGGTTGCAGGCAGGGCGTTGAGGAAGCCGACCTGAAGCGAGGACAAGCCGAACTGCTTGATGATCTGCGGCGCCCAGACGCCGAGCGTGTAGAGGCCGGCCGAGGTGCCGAAATAGATCAGCGACAGCGCCAGCACCCGCGGGTCCGCAAGCCCGCGCCAGATGCTGTGGCTCGCGGTCGCGGCCTTGCTCGTGGTCTCCTCGTTCATGGTCTCGACCAGCCAGCGCCGCTCGTCCTCCGCAAGCCATTTCGCCTTCTCGGGGCGATCGGTCAGGAAACCGAGCACGACGAAGCCGAGCACCACGGCCGGCAGCGCCTCCAGCACGAACAGCCATTGCCAGCCCTTGAAGCCGAGATGGCCATCCATCTCCAGCAGCGCGCCTGATATCGGCGAGCCCAGCACGGTCGAGAGCGGCGCGGCCGCCATGAACAGCGCGGTCACCGCGGCACGCTGGCGTGCCGGAAACCAATACGAGAGGTAGAGAATGATGCCGGGAAAGAAGCCGGCTTCGGCGACACCAAGCAGGAAGCGCAGCACGTAGAAGCTGGTCGCGCCTTGCACGAAAGCCATCGCCGCCGACACCAGCCCCCAGGTGATCATCACCCGCGCGATCCAGATCCGCGCGCCGACCTTGTGCAGGATGATGTTGGATGGCACCTCGAACAGGAAATAGCCCCAGAAGAAGATGCCGGCGCCGAAGCCATAGACCACGGGCGACAGGCCGATGTCCTTGTTCATCGTCAGCGAGGCAAAGCCGATATTGACGCGGTCGATGAAGGCCACGAAGTACAGCAGCATGATGAAGGGAACGATGCGCCAGGTGATCTTGCGCAGCACGCGCGTCTGAATTTCGCTCGCCACCCTGGCCTCCTCGAGTTCCGGTTTGTTGTTGTGAGGCGGACCGCTGGAGGTCCACGCCGGCCATGAGCCTAGGCGGGGGAAGGAGGCATACTCAATTGGCGCTGGTTTATACAAAAAAATGATATAATCCTCGCCTGGGGAGACGAGAGGACCTTGGATGGAATTGCATCAGTTGCGATGCTTCGTGGCGGCGGCCGAGCAGCTGCATTTCGGCCATGCGGCGCAGCAGCTTCAGATGCTGCCCTCCGCGCTCGGCCGGCAGATCAGGTTGTTGGAAGAAGATCTGGGAACGCGTCTGTTCGCACGGACCACGCGCGCGGTGTCGCTGACGGAAGACGGTTCGACGCTGCTGCGCGATGCCCGCGCCATCCTCGCCAAGGTCGAGGCGGTCGAGAGCAATCTGCGCAACCGCTCGCGCGCGGGCGCCGCGCGGCGGCTGCGGGTCGGCGCCATCGACAGCGCCGCGGCGGGATTGCTGCCACCGCTCTTGCGCGATTTCCGCGACAAGCATCCTGAGATCGCGGTGCAGCTGCTCGAAGACAAGACCGTTCGGCTGCTGCCGAAGATTTTGACCGGTGCGCTGGATCTCGCCTTCGTCCGCCCGCCCGACAGTGCGGACAAGCGGCTCGAATTCCGCGATCTGCTCCAGGAGACCGCGATCGTGGCGTTTCCGCAGCGCCATGCGTTGGCCGAGCGCAAGTCGATCACGCTGGCACAGATCGCCGACGAGGCGATGCTGGTGCCGGACCGCCGCTCGCGGCCGCACAGCCATGACCTCACGATCAAGCTGTTCGAACAGGCCGGGCTGACGCCGCGCATCGTGCAGGTCGCCGACGAGAAGCAGACCATCATCCATCTGGTGGCAACGAAGCTCGGTGTTGCGATCGTGCCGCGCTGGACCACGCGGATGGCGGTGACGGGCGTGCGCTTCGTGCCGCTGCGGCCGAAGCAGAGCGGCCCCATCGGCCGGCTGCCGCTTGCCGCCGCATGGCTGCGCGGTTCGCGCGACCCGGCCCGCGATGCCATGCTGGCGGTGCTGGAGGCGCGCCTGCGCAGCTATGCGCGGGAGGCGTGAGCGGCTATGACATTGGCTTGGCGAGAAGGTGGGACGCGATGACAGAGCTGGCCCCGCAAATTCGGACAGTAGCTTGAGTGGATTTTCTGCCTGACAGCGGCGAGGATTCTTGCTGCGAATCAGGAGCGAAGATGACGAAGAAGAGCCGCCG
>NZ_JASAUS010000134.1:0-21482 GCF_029953005.1 Bradyrhizobium sp. Mp27
AAAAGTTCTTCTGGAGTGATCATCGATGGTGTCCACCTCGTTCATGGTGGACACCTCATCCCATCCCCGCGCTCAACTGCATAGGTGCGTAGAAAGGAGCGCTTACGTTTGTCTTTCGGATCTGAGTAGTGCTCTGCCCCTTCATTCACGGTGCACTCGCTATCAGCGCCGATCCTTTGCGACATGTCGAGAGTTCCGTACTGCCAGGATTACGAGGACCTCTTTGTGCTTGGCATGGACGCAGGCTGCGGGCTTTGTGGCGAACTCGCCGGGGATTTGGTGACACGACGTGTCGACGAGACTCTTATCATGTCGCTGTCCGCGGCGGCCGACGCTTGACCACGTCAGCCGAATTCTTGTCATGCGTGTCCACTGCCAATCGGTGCAATTGTCTACCACACCCACCAACCCTGATCCGTTGTTTGGCAGCGCTGATATGTCCGAAAGTGTGTTTCTTTTCGCCAGCTCTTCGACACTCCACATCACTCTCCATTAACCCTAATGCGCAACATTCTAGGTCTTTCTTCTTGTTCGGAATGGACCCGCGGCTTGCGGGCGGAACAGTGATCGTTCACCTAGCCCGTCCTATTCGTGAGAGTGCGTTTTCTAGTCCGATTGATGTGGCCGCACATCTGCTCTGACGAGGCGCACAGGATTGCCTTCGGCTTTTCGCCGCCTGACCACCCGTACTTTGCAACGCGCTTGAGGGATAGGTTGGGCGAACGGGGGGCGGACGCCCCGCCGGTCAAGGACTGAGCGGCAGCAGCGCGCCGGGCAAGCCGCGGATCAGGTCGGCTTCGGGACATGCCGCGGCGAACGCAAGGCGAATGCGGCTCGTGGTCTCGACCACACGGGCAGCGAGTTTCAAGAGACGAAGACGCAGCGTCGCGAACTCGGCAGCGGCCAATTCCCGGGCTTTGGGAATGGCGTCGCGCACGGTCAGCATCAGCCAATAAGCGGCCGTATGGAGCACGAGACGGACCTGGTTGGCGAGCGCCGAACGGCAGCTGGTGCGGTCGGAGGCGAGCTGTGTCTTATGCAGCTTGATCAGATTCTCGGCTTGGCCGCGCGCGCAATACAGGCTGTCGTAGATCCACTCGGCCGAGCCGACATCGAGGCTGGTGACGACGAAACGGATGTCGAGGCCGAGCATCGTCGCCTCAATACGGGCGACGGTGCGCCGTTCGCGATCCCAGGACTTTGCCTTGTGGCGCGTCTCGGTATAGCCACGCAGAACCGGCAGGTTCTCGATGGCGCGTCGCGTGCGGATGTCGTCGGCGACCTCGTCGACTTTTCTGGCGAGAGGCTTGGTGCCGGACAGACCGAAGATGTAGTCGATGCCGTTGGTCTCGCACCACGCCATGGCCTCCGGCCGGGCATAGTGCCCGTCGCCACGGAACGTAATTTGCGTGTTGTGCCATCGCGTCCGGATATGCCGTACCAGGCGGCGCAGATGGGCACGCACCTCGACGCCGCCCGGCGTCTTGCCGGACCGCAGCACGACGGCCACGGGCCGGCTCTTCTCCGTGTCGTAGACGTGGATCGGCAGAAAGCAGCGTTCGTCATAATGAGCGTTGAACAGCGAGAGCTGCTGATGGCCGTGGACGACATCGCAGGTATCATCGATGTCGAGCGTGACGGATGCCGGCTCGTGGGGGTAGCTATCCATCCATGCGTCGACCAAAATGTAGGTCAGTCGGATCACGTCGCGCAGGCGCGGAGCATTCTCCAGCCGCGACAGCGTCGGCTGGGAACACAAATCCCGGCCCGTGTCCGGTAGGCGACCGCAGGCCAGCTTGAATGCGGGATCGGACCGCAGATGATCGAGGTCGTCGGCGTCCTCGTAGCCGCAGCAGATCGCGAACATGCGCGCGCGGAACATATCGACCAGGCTGTGCACGACCCGCGTCGGATCGCGCCGATCCGGGAACACCCGGGCCAGATTGTCGGCCAAACCGAGACGCCGCTCGGCCATCGCCAGAAGCATCACGCCCCCGTTCGAGGTCAGGCGCCCACCATCGAAGGCAGCTGTGACTTTCTTGGCGTGAACGGCTGGAAACGAGAAGGGCGGAATCGTATCATCGGTCATGGCGGGCGTGGCGTTCGCGGGTGGAGGTGATGGGGTGGCTTCGCAACCTATCCTACGCCGCATCAGCGCTTTACACCACGCTCGCCAGCCCTCAGGCGCACTCTTACGAATAAGACGGGTTAAGTTGAAGAAAGATTGAGTGACTCCCGATCATTTCTGTGCCGAAACGCGGAGTCGCGGTCGTGCCGCGTCCAAAGAAACCGGCGCGAGCGGCCTATTAGATGCGGTAGGTGATCAGCCTCCGAAACGAGACTATCAAGCATGAAGAGATCGAGCGCGAGGCAGAGGTTTTATTTGTGTTGAATTCTTGCTTCTCGATAGTGGTCTGAAATCGTATCATCGGTCATGGCGGGCGTGGCGTTCGCGGTTGAGGTGATGGGGTTGGCTTCACAACCGAATCCTACGCAGCATCAGCGCTTTACACCACGCTCGCCAGCCTCTCAGGCGCCCTCTCGCGAATAAGACGGGCTAGCGGACAAGTTGATCATTTCCCGAGTGATTGCAGCGTGCGCGGATTAACCACGATCACACGTGCGGCGTTCTCAGGGGTATTGTTGGAGCGCGCGCAGGCCTACCTGCATGGCAGGAGCACGGCCATGAAGCGTTTGATCTTTGCAGGTGTATTGCTGCTCGCGTCGGGCTCGGTGAGCCTCGCCGATGGCTTGTTCTGGGTGGTCGGCAATCGCGCCACCGGCAAATGCAACATCGTAACCAGCAATCCCGTGATCATCGGCGACATCTGGTTCGGTGACGGTCCCTACAAGTCCAGGGCCGATGCCAAGCTTGCCCGTTCGACGATTCGCGCCTGCCCCGCGGTCACGCCCGACGAGGAAAAGGACGAGGACGGAACGAACTAGCCTGCACCTAGTGCAGGATGCTGCCGGCGCGCTCGACAAGGCCGTGATCGGCGGCTGCGGCGTAGGCCTTTGCAAGCTCCGTCTCGAGATGCTCGTTGATCAGAAGCAGTGCCCGCACGGCACCGCGCAGGTCACCGTTGCAGCTCGCCACGATCTCGTCGATCGCAGTGTCGTTGGATCTGAAGCTCATCGACATTCTCCGGTTCAAATCAGGACAAATCCTGCCGGCCTTCCCGCATCCCCTTGGAGTTTGCGAGGAGGATCGGCGCCCACCCGCGCCTAGATGGCGGAACCGACCGTGGCGATTATATGGAAGCCGCGATGACGACTGCATGAAGCTGGCCCGAGGCTTGCGCGCTGCGAGGAATTCCATTGATTCTGCTACGTTTTTTCCTGCTCGAATTATGCACATATCCACAGCCCCGCCTTTTCAAGTGGAGCGCCGGGTTCCACGGAGCGAAACTGCCGCCCGGTAGTCGCGTAACTGCCAGGTGCCCTGGATCGCCCGGATTCTCCCCATGATCGTGATGTCAGTCGTGACCGCGCTGGTTCTGCTGGCGCTGGCCACGCAGGCCGGCGTCCTTGCGGTGCAGCGCGCCTTTCCGCCTCAGGGCCGGATGGTCGAGGTCGACGGCGCTGTGCTTCACGTCGTCGATATCGGTCCGCGCGGTTCAGGCGTGCCGATCGTGATGCTGCACGGCGCGAGCTCCAATCTCGAAGCGATGCGGCGTCCGCTCGGCGACCTCCTGGCCAAAGACCATCGCGTCATCCTGATCGACCGTCCCGGTCACGGCTGGAGCACGCGGATGCGACGGCAGGATTCGACGCCACAGATCCAGGCCAGGATGATTGACGAGGCGCTTCGCAAGCTCGGGATCGATCGCGCGGTCTTCGTCGTGCATTCCTGGAGCGGTGCGCTCGGCGCGCGGATCGCGCTCGATCATCCCGGCCGCGTCGCCGGTCTCGTCATGCTGGCGCCGGTGACCCATCCCTGGCGCGGCGGCGTCGGCCGCTACAACGAGATCATCGCAACGCCGGTGATCGGCCCGCTGCTCGCCTACACCATCACGCTGCCGCTGGGGTATTTCGTTGCCGAGGCCGGCGCGCGCAGCGTCTTCCTGCCGCAGACCATGCCGGACGGCTTCGTGCAGGACTCCGCGACGCCGCTATTGCTGCGCCCGCGCGAGTTCATCGCCAACGCCTATGATTTGGTGACGCTGAAGGAAGCGGTGACGGCGCAGGCTGCGCGTTATGGCGAGATCAAGGCGCCGGTCACGATCATCGCCGGCGAGCCCGACAAGACGGTGAAGACCGACATCCACGCGCGCCCGTTCGCCGCGATGGTGCCGGGTGCAAAGCTGATCGTGCTGCCCGATCTCGGTCACATGGTGCAGAACGCTGTGCCGGACCTGGTGAAGACGGAGATCGAGACGATGATCGGGAAAATCGTCCCGACGCAGGCGGCCGCCGACTAAAGCGTTTTCGAGCGAAGTGGATACCGGTTCGCGTGAAGAAAACGTGTCAAAACAAGAAGCCCGAGCTTCGGTTCTGACTCGATCAGAACCGAAGCTCGGGCGGCCGCCGTTCACCCGCTTACTGCTTGATTTTCCCGTCCTTGTCGAACTGCGCGATGAAGGACCAGAGATTGTTGATCTCGTTCTCGTTCTTGATGCCGGCGAACGCCATCTTGGTGCCGGGGATCTTGGCCTTGGGGTCCTTGATGTATTCCTTGAACGTGGCTTCGTCCCAGGTGATGCCGGAATTCTTGTTTGCATCCGAATAATTGTAGTCCGGCGCGGTGCCGGACTTGCGGCCGTTGAGGCCGTTGAGCTCGGGGCCGACCTTGTTCTTGGCGCCCTCGCCGATGGCGTGGCAGGCCAGGCATTTGTTGAACGACGATTTGCCGGCCGCAACATCCTGCGCCATCGCGGCGGGTGCGGTGGCAGTCACGGTGAGGATCATCAGTGCGCCAAAAGTCAGTTTTGTCATCGGGTGCTCTTCGTCTCTTCCCTGGTGGGTCTAGGCTGGTCGGTCTTGCCTGGTCGGCAAACGACGGACCCGCCGGTTTTGGCAGGCCCGCCCGGCTTGGACAAGCCGCGAAACCATGACAGGTTTCATGCTGTCCTACTTGTCCCAGAGCGAACTCGCCGAAGATGGCCGCTCCGACTTTCGGATGGCCTACCCAAACAGGCGCGGACGTGGTTGATTTGCCGCGATAATTTGATCGTGGGCTACGAGTCGGAAGGATATGTTATGGCCATCATGATGCCCGCGAGCGACCAGGCCGTGCTGGCGCGCCGCGCTGAGATCGTGGCTGCATTGCGCGCAATCGTGCCCGGCGAGGGCGTGATCGACAGCGCCTCCGAGATGCGGGCCTACGAATCCGACGGGCTGACGGCCTATCGGCAACCGCCGATGGTTGTGGTGCTGCCCGACACCACCGAGCAGGTCTCGCTTGTCCTGAAATATTGTGCCGGGCAGGGGATCAAGGTGGTTCCGCGCGGCTCCGGCACTTCGCTGTCCGGGGGCGCGCTGCCGCTGGAAGATGGCGTGCTGCTCGGGCTCGGCAAGTTCAAACGGATCCGCGAGATCGATTTCGACAACCGCGTCGTCGTCACCGAGCCCGGCGTCACCAATCTCGCCATCAGCCAGGCGGTCGCGCATGCCGGCTTCTACTACGCCCCCGATCCGTCCTCGCAGATCGCCTGCTCGATCGGCGGCAATGTCGCGGAGAATTCCGGCGGCGTGCACTGCCTGAAATACGGCATGACCACCAACAACGTGCTCGGTTGCGAGATTGTCCTGATGAGCGGCGAGATCCTGCGCATCGGCGGCAAGTCCGCGGAGAATTCGGGCTACGACCTGATGGGCGTCATCACCGGCTCGGAAGGTCTGCTCGGGGTCATCACCGAGATCACGGTGCGCATCCTGCAAAAGCCGGAGACGGCGCGGGCGCTGATGGTCGGCTTCGCGCAAGTCGAGGCCGCCGGCGAATGCGTGGCGCGCATCATCGGCGCCGGCATCATTCCCGGCGGCATGGAGATGATGGACAAGCCGGCGATCCACGCCGCGGAGGCCTTCGTTCATGCCGGCTATCCGCTCGACGTCGAAGCGCTGCTCATCATCGAGCTCGACGGTCCCAAGATCGAGGTCGACGAGCTGATCACGCGCGTCGAGACCATTGCGAATGCCTGCGGCTCGACCACCTGCCAGATCTCGACCTCGGAAGCCGAGCGCAATTTGTTCTGGGCCGGCCGCAAGGCCGCGTTTCCGGCCGTGGGCCGCATCTCGCCCGACTATCTCTGCATGGACGGCACGATCCCGCGCGGCGCGCTGCCGAAGGCGCTCGCCCGCATCCGGGAGCTCTCGGAGAAGTACCAGCTCGGCTGCGCCAACGTGTTCCACGCCGGCGACGGCAATCTGCATCCGCTGATCCTCTACGATGCCAACAAGCCCGGCGAGATCGAGCGCGCCGAAGCGTTCGGCGCCGACATCCTGCGCGCCTGCGTCGAGTTCGGCGGCGTGCTCACCGGCGAGCACGGCGTCGGCATCGAGAAGCGCGACCTGATGCCCGACATGTTCACCGAGATCGACCTCAACCAGCAGCAGCGGCTGAAATGCGCCTTCGACGCGCAGGGCCTGCTCAATCCCGGAAAGGTGTTTCCGACCCTGCACCGCTGCGCCGAGCTCGGCCGCATGCATGTGCATGCCGGGAAGTTGGCATTCCCGGATATTCCGCGGTTCTGACGGTCGATACCCGGCATGGCGGCGACATGGCGGACGTTCGGATCAGTGTGACGAAAGAAGCGCCGGGCAGGCCGCTGGCGAAGTCGCGCCTGCTGTTCATCGACAACATCCGCTGGTCGATGATCATTCTCGTGCTGAGTATGCACGCAGCCGACACCTACAGTCCGTTCGGCAATTGGTACTATGTCGACCGGCGGGAGACCGGCTTCGGCACGGCCCTCTTCTTCGGCATCTATCAGAGCTTCCTCCAGGCCTTCTTCATGGCCGCGCTATTCTTCATCGCCGGTTATTTCGCCGCCGGCGCCTTCGATCGGAAAGGGCTTTCGGGATTTGCGCGCGATCGGCTGATCCGGCTCGGCTTGCCGACTTTGCTCTACATGTTGGTGATCGGCCCGCTGACGCAGTATTTTCTGTCTTGGACTTGGGGCAAGGGCGGTTTCGGCCATCAATGGCTGACCCATCTGATGGACGGCGAATGGCTTTCCGAGACGGGACCGATGTGGTTTTGCGCGGTGCTGCTGCTGGTCTCGCTCCTCTATGGCCTGATCCGCCAGACTGGATGGCGGGAGTCCGAGGTTGCGTTGTGCGGCACGGGGATTGTTCTGTTCGTTGCTGTCGTGGCGGCATTCACCTTTGCCGTTCGCATCGCCATCCACGCCGATACCTCCGTGCTCAACGTTCACCCCGGCGATCTCCCGCAATACGCTCTCATGTTCGCAGCCGGCGCCGTCGGCTATCGCGGCAATTGGATGCTTGGGCTTGCCGAGCGCTCCTGTATCCGCTGGGGACTGCTCGCGCTCTCGCTCTCTGCGCCGCTGTTTGCAGCGCTCGTGCTGTTCGGGGGAGGCCTGCAGGGGGACACCGCGCTCTATGCAGGCGGCTTCAACTTTGTCAGTGCCGGGAAGTGCCTGTGGGAGGCGCTGGTCTGCGTCGGCATGGGCCTCCTGATGCTGGCCGTCTACCGCCGCTATTTCGACGCGCAAGGGCCGGTCGCCAAATGGCTCTCGGACAACGCCTTCGGCGTCTACCTGATCCATCCGCCGATCCTGGTCGGCTTTGCCCTGCTTCTGCACGCACTGCCGCTGTTCGCACTCACGAAGGCGCTCCTGCTGACAATGTTGGCCGCGATCGGCAGCTTGGTCGTCTCGGCACTGATCCTGCGCAGATCGCCGCTGCGCGCGATCATATAGTCGTATGCCGCAGTCCGGATCGAACCGCGGCATACGAGCTGGTGCTTACATAAGTGCGTATTGCGCCCGTTCGCGCTTCGCCAGCAGCGGCAGGGCTTCGCCGGCGATCCAGGTCTTGAAATGTGCGCTCTCCTGATGCGCCTTGAAAGCCGCCTCGTCGCGGAACAGCTCGTAGAACAGGAACTGGGCCGGATTGTCCTTGGCGCGCGAGATCAGGAACAGCTTGACGCCGTCCTCGCGCTGCGCCTCCGGCAGGAAGCGGTCGAGGATCGCGGCGACCTTGTCGGCCTCGCCGGGCTTGGCCTCCCATTGCGCGACGACGAGCAGGCCGCCGCCGTCGACGGCGTCGCTGAGGGATTTCTGCGTGGCATAGTGGTTCATGCTCCTTGCTCCTTGCTGCTGGGCTTGAGATGACGCCGCCGCCCATGGCGAGAGATAGATCGCCAGGACGGCTCCGAAGGCCCGGATCACCGACCTGCGGCTGAACGCTTCGTGGACACGCGGCACCAGCCGCTGATGTGTCGATCGCATGCTTGTCTCCATCGGTTGGCCTCGATCGCGATCGGCGCAAGCTTGTAGCGAGGGTCTGCCGGCTTTGGTTCGCCGCTGATCGAAGTGTCGATGTCGTGAACGCTTCGATCACGATCGAAGCGTTGTGGTCGCCCGTGTAGGATCCCCGACGGCACCGGCGCTGATCGCCGGCGTCACGCCGCATTTGATTTTGGCGGCGAATTTCGCTACCGCCTTTTCCCGTGGATACGCTCAGGGTCAGAGACGCCAAAGACGTCGAAGAGGTGGTGCGCGCGGCGATTGCCAACGAGCAGCCGCTCGAGATCATCGGTCATGGCAGCAAGCGCAGCATTGGCCACGTGATGGCGACCAACGCCGTGCTCGACCTCTCCGCGCTGAATGCCGTCACCTCCTACGAACCCAACGAGCTGATTATCACGCTCCAGGCCGGTGCCCCGCTGGCCGACGTGCTGTCGCTGATCGACGCCAAGAACCAGCAATTCGCCTTCGAGCCGATGAACACCGCGCCGCTGCTCGGCACGCCCGCGTTGGGTACGATCGGCGGCATGATTGCGGCCGGTCTCGCCGGTCCGCGGCGGATCAAGGCGGGCGGGGCGCGCGATCACCTGCTTGGGGCGCACGCCGTCTCCGGTTTCGGCGACAGCTTCAAGACCGGCGGCAAGGTGGTGAAGAACGTCACCGGCTACGACCTCTGCAAGCTGCTGGCGGGGTCCTGGGGCACGCTGTCGGTGATGACCGAGGTCACGCTCAAGGTGATGCCGAAGCCCGAAGCGGAGCGGACGCTGCTGCTGCGTGGGCTCGACGATGCCGCCGCCAACAAGGCGATGACCGCGGCGCTCGGCTCGCCTTTCGACGTCTCCGCCGCCGCGCATCTGCCGAAATCGGCGTTCCGCGCGAAGACCGACGGGCTTGGCGACATCGCCAGCCAGGGCGAAGCGCTGACCGTGCTGCGGCTCGAGGGCATCACGGCGTCCGCCGCGCACCGCGCCGGCTCGCTGCGTGAATTGCTGGCGCCGTTCGGAACCGCGACGCTGGTCGAGGATGCGGCGTCCGCCGCATTGTGGGCCACGATCCGCGACGTCCTGCCGTTCGCGGCCGGCGGTGCAGTTGGGGCCTGGCCGGTGTGGCGGATCGTTTGTCCGCCGGCTTCCGGCGCCGCGCTCGGGACTCAGCTGGCGCGCGAGACCGGCGGCGACATCATCTACGATTGGGGCGGCGGCCTGACTTGGGCCGCGCTGCCGCCGAAGGCCGACGCGCATGCCCCGGCCGTGCGCCAGCGCGCGGATGCGGTCGGCGGGCACGCCACGCTGATCCGGGCGGCCGAGGACGTTCGGCGCGGTGTCGACGTGTTCCATCCGCAGGCGCCCGGCATTGCCGCGCTGAGCGATCGGGTCCGCGCCAGTTTCGATCCGAAAACCATTCTCAACCGGGGGCGGTTGACGCGGGGCGCTGCGGCATGAAGACCGAATTCTCACTGGCGCAGCTCGCCGACCCCGACATCGCGGAAGCCGACAAGATCCTGCGCGCCTGCGTCCATTGCGGCTTCTGCACTGCAACCTGTCCGACCTATGTGCTGCTCGGCGACGAGCTCGATAGCCCGCGCGGCCGCATCTACCTGATCAAGGAGATGCTGGAGAAGGACCAGACCCCGACGGCCGAGGTGGTCAAGCATGTCGATCGCTGCCTGTCGTGTCTGTCCTGCATGACGACCTGCCCCTCAGGGGTGAACTACATGCATCTCGTCGACCAGGCCCGGGTCAGGATCGAGCAGCGCTATCAGCGGCCGCTGACGGAGCGGCTGTTGCGCCAGGTGCTGGCCTTTGTCCTGCCGAATCCGCAGCTCTTCCGCACCAGCATGTGGCTGGCGCGCCTCGCCCGTCCGCTTGCCGTCTTCCTGCCGACGCCGCGGCCGTCGGCGACGCCCGGCCTGATCCAGCGGCTCAAGGCGATGCTGGCGCTGGCGCCGAACCGTCTACCGTCGCCGGGCCCGCTCCCGGGCAGCGTGTTCGCGGCACTCGGCAAGAAGCGCGGCCGGGTCGCGCTGTTGCAAGGCTGTGCCCAGCAGGTGCTGGCGCCGCGCATCAACCAGGCCGCCATCAGCCTCCTCACCCGCCACGGCATCGAGGTTGTCCTGGTCCGGGACGAGCAGTGCTGCGGCGCGCTGACCCATCATCTGGGCAACGACCAGGATGCGTTGGCGCGGGCCCGCGCCAACGTCGCGGCGTGGCGAAAGGAAGCGGCCGGCGAGGGGCTCGACGCCATCCTGGTGACGGCCTCCGGCTGTGGCACGGTGATCAAGGACTACGGCTATCTCCTGCGCGAGGACACGGCGTTCGCCGCCGATGCGGCGAAGGTGTCCGGGCTCGCCAAGGACATCACCGAATTCGTCGCCGGCCTCGAGCTCGCGACCACTACGCGACAGGACAACATCGTCGTCGCCTATCACTCCGCGTGTTCGTTGCAGCACGGGCAGAAAATCACGGGCCTTCCGAAAGAATTGCTTTCCAAGAATGGATTCGTGGTGAAAGATGTGCCGGAGAGCCATTTGTGTTGCGGCTCGGCGGGGACCTACAACATTCTCCAGCCCGAGCTTGCGGGCCGGTTGCGCGATCGCAAGGTTGCCAACATCGCAAGCGTCAAGCCGGACATGATTGCCGCGGGCAATATCGGCTGCATGGTGCAGATTGCCAGTGGCACGTCAGTTCCGGTCGTACACACGATTGAGCTTCTCGATTGGGCTACGGGCGGGTCGCGGCCGGCATTGAATGCGTCGAGCTAGCCTTCGTCCGGAGGTGACGGCTGAAGACGCCCGATCGACCATTGTTCGGCGGCAACAGGAGGACCACGATGGCGAAAGCGAAGAAGAAAAAAAGCAAGAAGGCCAAAAAGGCCAAGAAGGCTGTAGCGGCGAAGAAGACCGCGAAGAGGGCAGCCAAGAAGTCCGCGAAAAAGTCTGCCAAGAAGTCTGCGAAGAAATCTGCCAGGAAGGCCGCCCCGAAGAAGGCTGCGAAGAAGTCGGCCAAGAAGGCTGCCAAGCCGGCTGCACCGAAGAAGGCCGCAAAGAAAGCGGCGCCGAAGAAGGCGAAGGCAGCTCCTGCGCCGAAGCCGTCAGCGCCGGTGGCAGCTCCGGCTCCGGAGCCCGCCGCCGAGACAAGCTGGGCGATGCCTTCGTCTTCTGCGGAGCCGACGCCGGCCGAGGAGCAAGGTTAGGCCCCGAGGTTAGGGTCCAAGGGTAGGCCCAAAGTCAGGTCCAAAGGTGAGGGCCAAGGCTGGGTCCATCCCGACGACAACGACCGACAACAGGAAGGCCGCGGCGGTGACGCTGCGGCCTTTTCGCATCGTCACGATGGTCGCGGTCGGGTTGTCGTTTGTCGCGTCAGCCTGATTCGTGGCGCAGGCACCACTGCACCGGCGGCTCCCGTACTAATCCGGACGGCTCTGTGCACTTTGGAATGCAAATAATGTGATCAGGAAGCAACACAGGCGGACAACCTTTTGGAGAAGTGTCAGAACGCCTAAAAAGTCGGCAGATGCTCGTGATTTTTGCTTCACGGTTCGTGTCCTCCCAGCCAGATTGTCGCGGTAACGAAATTTTGCAGTCAGGTCGTACGCCCGGAGGCTTCCGGGAAACCGACTGGGTGGAACTGGTGATGGGGATCGAAATGAAAAAAGTGGCTTTGTTGGCAACGGCGCTGGCAATGGTGACGGGTTCGGCTTTCGCGGCAGACATGCCGGTCAAGGCTCTGAAGGCCCCGCCGCCGCCCGCCTTTGACCCCTGGGATGTCGCCTTCGGCGCCGGCATCATGAGCGATTACATCTTCCGCGGCGTCACTCAGTCGAACCACAACCCGTCGGTCGCGGCCTATTTCGAGCCGCGCTACAACGTCAACAAGGACCTCCAGCTCTACGTCGGTACGTCCGCGGAGAGCATCTCGTTCCCGAACCGCGCCGCGGCTGAAGTCGACATCTACGGCGGTATCCGCCCGACCTTCGGCATGTTCGCCTTCGACTTCGGTATCTGGGGCTACCTCTATCCGGGCGGAAGCTGCTTCGGTTCGCAGGGCACCCTCGCCCAGGGCAATTGCGGCACCGGCCTCGACAATTCGCAGGGCGCGATCGGCCTTCCGATCAACGGCAACTTCGCCAAGAAGGACGCAAGCTTCTACGAAGTCTACGCCAAGCTGAACCTCAACATCAACGACCAGTGGGTCGTTGGTTTCAACGAGTACTATTCGCCGAACTTCCTGAACCTCGGTGCCTGGGGCAACTACGCCTCGATCACCGCCAAGTGGACCGCGCCGAGCACCACGTTCGGTGCCAGCGGCGTCGGCATGTATGTGTCGGGTGAGTTCGGCCGTCAGTGGCTCGGCACGTCCGACATCTTCTACGGCATTGCCGGCGACCCGCTGTACTCCAACGGCATCAAGGAGCCGAGCTACAACACCTGGAACGTCGGCGTCGGCTTCACCTACAAGGTGTTCACGCTCGATCTGCGCTACTACGACACCGACCTCTCGAAGGGTAACTGCAACGCCTTCACCAGCGACTTCTCGGCCACCAACTCCAGCCCTGGTTTCGTGACGCCGATCAATGGCGGCGCGAACGCGGCCACTGCGTTCGGCTCCAACTGGTGCAGCGCGGCCGGCGTCGCCAAGCTCTCGGTCGACCTGACGGCGATGAGCAACCTGAAGTAAGTTTCTTCCTGAGACGACCTAACAAGGGCGGCAGAGCAATCTGCCGCCCTTTTGTTTTGGGCTTGGGCTCGTCTTTGAGAGCGCCCGGCCAGCATGGTCCGAGACGCGCCGCAAGGCGGCGTTCCTCGCCATGAGGGTCGAGGATCTTGCCGCGATGACAGACCTCATCCTGAGGATCCCGCCGGAGGCGGGCGTCTCGAAGGATGGCTGCAACGAAGGTCCTGTCGAGGCTAGCCTCAGGCTTGGTTGTGCCGCCTCAGCTCGCCGCGGTCGGCTCCGCCTGGGCCGGCTCGCCGTCCTTGCCGAGAACGTGGATCTCGCCGTCCTTCACCAACGCCACCTTGCGGGTGTGGAAGGCGTCGAGCGTCGAGCGGTGGCCGATCGAGACGATGGTGGCCTGCGGCAGCTTCTCCACCAGCAGCCGGTACAGCCGGGCCTCCGATGGCTCGTCGAGCGACGCCGTGGCCTCGTCGAGGAACAGGTAGTCCGGCACGTGCAGCAGGGCGCGCGCGAGCCCCAGGCGCTGCTGCTCGCCCAGCGACAGCATCCGGTTCCAGTGGCCCTCCTCGTTGAGCCGCTCGGCGAGGACGGGCAGCCCGACCGCGATCAGCGCGTCCCTGATCCGCGCGGTCTCGAACGTACCGGGCGCGGCGGGGTAGATGACGGCATCGCGCAGCACGCCGACCGGGAAATAGGGGCGCTGCGGCAGCATCATCAGCTTCGCCCTCTCGGGGATGAAGATGGTGCCGGCGCCGAACGGCCAGATGCCGGCGATGGCCCTGAACAGCGTCGACTTGCCGGAGCCGGACGGCCCGGTCACCAGCACCCGCTCCGGCGTCTGGATGGCGAAGGCGTCGGCGGCGACCAGCGGCGTGCCGTTGGGCAGGTTCACGCAGAGCTGTTCGAGGGCGATGTTGTGGCCGTCGCTGGCGGCCTTCAGCGCGATCACGGGCTCATGCGCCGGCGGGTTGGTGGCCGAGGCGACCGACATCTCGAAGCCGTCGAGACGTGCGACGATCGAGCGCCATTCCGCAAGCGACCGGTAGGCCACCACGAAGAACGACAGCGCCCCCTGGACGCTCGAGAACGCCGACGCCGTCTGCATCATGTCGCCGAGCTGGATCTTCTTGGCAAAGAAGGCCGGCGCCACCAGCACGTAGGGGAAGATCACGGCGGCCTGCTGATAGCTCGTCGTGAACGCGGTGAGGCGCTTGGTACGGCTCATGATGGCGTACCAGTTGCCGATCACGTAGCCGAACCGGTTCAGCAGGCGGCCGCGTTCGGCGCCTTCGCCCTTGAGCAGCGCGATCTGCTCCGAATTCTCGCGGACGCGGACGAGGTTGAAGCGGAAGTCGGCTTCAAAGCGCTGCTGCTCGAAATTGAGATTGACCAGCGGGGCGCCGATCCAGTGCGTCAACGCGGTGCCGAAGATCGCGTAGATCAGCGCGCCCCAGCACAGATAGCCGGGGATCATGAGATCCGTGCCGAACAGGTGCAGCGGCGCGGCATTGGACAGGCCCCAGAGGATGATCACGAAGGAGAACAGCGTCACGATCGCCGACAGCAGGCCGAGTCCGATCGTCAGGGTCTGCTCGACGAAGTTCTTGACGTCCTCGGTGATGCGCTGGTCCGGGTTGTCGGCCGCGTCGCCCTTGAGCTGCATGCGGTAATGCGTCGAGCCGTCGAGCCATTCGCCGAGATAATGCGTCGTCAGCCATTGCCGCCAGCGGATCTGGAGCCACTGGTTGAGGTAGAGCTTGTAGACGGCCAGCGCGATCGCGGTGAAGGCGAGGACGATGAAGATCCAGATCTGCGTGACGAAGGCGTCCCAGTCGCTGTTCTGGAGTGCGCTGTAGAACCGGTTCTGCCACTGGTTCACCAGCACGTCGATTCCGACCAGCGCCAGCTCGATCGCGATCACGGCGGCGAGCAGGCCGCGGCCGGCCCACTTGTCCTCCGAGCGGAAATAGGGGACGGCGATTCGCCAGACGATCGCGAGCGTGGCGCTGATGTTCTTCACAGAGCTCTGTCTCCTGAGGGGATGTGCACAACGGCCATAGGCCAAATGGCTGTGACAATGGCAGAAACGGGCGCGCTTAGACTAAAGTCGCAAGTTCAGCAATTTGCGTTGGCTTGTCGCAGCTTGCAACCCTAGCATGGGTACAACGGCGCGGGGTGGGGGCCTCCGGGACTTCGCGGGCTTGTGAGCGGATGGGAACCGCCGCACTCGCGAGGAATTCGCGTCAAGCTCGGGGGTTATCGCTTCAGCGCAAGCAGGTTCGGCTGTCCACGCGGGCCGCCTGCCGCAACAGGCGTGGGGGAGGAAGCCATGTGGGATCAAATCTATAATCCGCTGAACAACGCGGAGCTGTCGACCATCGCGGCGGCCATACCGGTTGTCTCGCTCTTGGTCATGATCGCGAGCGGGCGCGTGAAGGCGCACATTGCGGCCGTGATCGCCGTGATCATCACCAACCTGATCACGATCTTCGTCTTCACGATGCCGGCGGGTATGTCGATCCGCGCCTCGATCCTCGGCGTCGTGACGGGCTTCTTTCCGATCGGCTGGATCGTCCTCAACGTCATCTTCCTCTATCAGGTGACGGTGTCCACCGGGCGCTTCGAATTGCTCAAGCGCGCCATCGGCGGTGTCACCGAGGACCGGCGCTTGCAGCTCCTGCTGGTCGCGTTCTCGTTCGGCGCGTTCTTTGAGGGTGCTTCGGGCTTCGGCACGCCGGTCGCTATCACCGGTGCCGTGCTGATCGGCCTCGGCTTCTCGCCGCTCGCGGCATCAGGCTTGTCACTCATCGCCAACACCGCGCCGGTCGCTTATGGCGCGCTCGGCACGCCGATCCAGGGTCTTGCGTCCGTCACCGGGCTCGATCCCTACATCCTCGGCGCGATGGTCGGACGGCAATTGCCGTTCTTCTCGCTGATCGTGCCGTTCTGGGTGGTGTGGGCGTTCGCGGGTTGGCGCGGCATGAAGGACGTCTGGCCTGCGATCCTCGTCACTGGTGTGTCGTTCGCGGTCCCGCAATTCGTGATCTCGAACTTCATCAATCCCTGGATTGTCGACATCGGGGCGTCGCTGATCTCGATGGGCGCGCTGATCCTGTTCCTGAAGGTGTGGCAGCCGAGGCAGCTCTGGACATCGCCGGAACTGCGCGGTCACGACGAGTCGGCCGCGCAGATGGAAAAAGCAACGCCGCTCGACAAGACGCCGCTCACCCAGTCCGAACTGTGGAGCGCGCTGCTGCCGTGGATCATCGTCTGTATCGTGATGCTGATCTGGGGCAACGGTGCCTTCAAGACCTGGGCGAACGGGATTTTCACCTGGAACTACGCCGTTCCCGATCTGCACCAGATGATCAACAAGGTGCCGCCGGTAGCGGCCAAGCCGACGCCGGAAGGCGCGGTGTTCGCGTTCACCTATCTGTCCTTCACCGGCACGGGTATGCTGATCGCCGCGATCATCTCGGGCTTCCTGATGCGCGTCGGCCCGGGACGGCTGCTGGTCGAGTATGGCCGCACCATCCGGCTGTGCGCGATCTCGCTGATCACGATCTCGGCGATGCTCGCGATCGGTACGTTGACGCGGCTGTCCGGCGTCGACGCGACGCTCGGCCTCGCCTTCGCCGCAACCGGCGTGCTCTATCCCTTCTTCGGCACGCTGCTCGGCTGGCTGGGTGTGGCGCTGACGGGATCGGATACGGCGTCGAACATCCTGTTCGGTAATTTGCAGAAGATCACCTCCGAGCAGCTCGGCCTGTCGCCGGTTCTGATGGCGGCCGCGAACTCGTCCGGTGGCGTGATGGGCAAGATGATCGATGCGCAATCGATCGTCGTGGCCTCCACGGCCACGCGGTGGTACGGGCACGAGGGCACCATCCTGCGCTTCGTGTTCTGGCATTCGATCGTGCTCGCCTGCCTCGTCGGCGTGCTCGTGACGTTGCAGGCCTATGTCTGGCCGTTCACGGCGATGGTGCTGAAGTAGCAGGCCACGCCTCGCTTCAACGCAAATCCCGCAGGGCCTCGCCGCCTTGCGGGGATTTTTGCATCCAAAGCATGATCCGGAAAAGTGCGAAGCGGTTTTCCGAAAAGATCATGCTCAAACAACAACCTGAAGCGCGATGACGATTCGTCCCAATCTCATCGCGCTTTAGCCTCCGCGAACCTTCTCAACGGCGCCGCCGTCTTATAGAACGTGCCGCAAATCAGGTCGGTCGAGAGGTCTCATGGTTTCGCTCAAGCAGATGGCGTGTTTGGCGGTTGCAATGCTCGCGATGTCCACGCTCGCGCGTGCGGAGGACGGTTTTCCGTTCGGTACCGAGATGACGCTGGAGGCGCTGCCGCAGCCGGGTTCGAAGCGGATTCCAAACATCGAGATCGGCGACAATGGCGAAGTCGTGCTGGAGCTCTGGTGCAAGGGCGGCAAGGGCCAGTTCTCGGTGGCCGGCAACACGGTGATCTTCATGCCCGGCCAGATCCAGGATCGTTCCTGTCCGCCGGCCAGGGCGCAGGCCGACGACGAGCTCGTCGCAGCGCTGAGCAGCGTCGAGACCTGGAAGCGCCAGGGCGACGTGCTGACACTGATCGGTCCCAAACCGCTGCGCTTTCGCACGACGGGGAATTAGGTCTCGTGTCCCGGACGCGCTGCAGCGTGCAACGCTGCTGCGCAGAGCCGGGACCCAGACTCGATCGGCGACTTCGCTTGCGGCCTCTGGGCCCGGCTCTGCAGCGCATCACTGACGTGCTGCGCTGCGTCCGGGGCACGAGAGCCTACTTCCACACCGACTTGTCGGCGTCCCAGCGCTGGCCTTTCAGCTCTTTCGCGAGCGCCTCGATCGAGCCGTTGTCGTCGGGTTGATCGCCTTCCTCGTCGGCCGAAGCGTCATCCGAGAGATTGAGCTTGGCGCCGCTGCTTTCATCGGCGGTCGAGGTCGAGGGGCTGCCGATCCACAGCATCAGTTTGTCGGTCGCGCCGGGTTTGTCGGGCGAGATCAGGCCTGCAACTTCGATCGTGTCGGTGAGCTCGAGTGCCGGAAAATCCTGGTTCCGCCGCTTGAAGACGAGCTTGAGCTTGCCGGTGGCCGGGTTGAAGCTGTGCGAGACCTGCTTTGCCGCAAGCGTCCGGCTCAGCACGCCGGCGACGGCTGAGGCGAGCTTGTCACGGCTGATCTTGTCGCCGTCGCGCCAGTCGGCCGCGGGAAAGCGGATGGTGCGGTCCATCTCGGTCATGCCCGCGGTCCAGCCCGCCGCGGTGACGCCGGGCATCGCCTTGAACTTCGCCAGCAGGGAGCCTGCGCGTTCCGGATCGACCGACATGTTGATGGTCTGCTCGCCGGCACGCAGCGCGTCGCAGCCGACGGTCAGGCTCGCCAGCGTCACCTCGACGTCCTGGCCCTTCAGGCTTTTCAGGAACTCGGTCGCCGCATCCAGCTTGACCTTGACCGCGATCGCTTCCGGCGAGACGTCGGTGAAATCCTTCGGCTGCGGTGTGATGCCGTCGTCGGAGGTCTGGTTGTCCTGAAATTCCTTCTCGCTGAGATCGGAATTGTCGGGCGAGGTGACTTCGGTCACGGTCTGGCCGATCGCGATCTGGCCGCGGAATTCGAACGTGTCGCCGGCCTGTTTGCGCAGCAGCTTGACGGTGACGGGCGCCTTCTCGCCGAGGCTCTGCGTCGTGCCCGTCAGGTTCTGGCCCGCGACCTGGAGATTGACGACGAAGCGGTCCTTGCGGTCGGAATTCTTTGCGACGGGATAGCAGACGTCGAGCACGGCCGCCGTCACCGTCTTGCCCTGCCGCGTCTCCTTCAGGATCACGTCGGCATTGCCGTCCATCAGGCCGTCGATCGAGGTGAAATAGCGGGTCTCCGTCCCGCCCGGCGCCGTGGCCTTCGGCGACAGCTTCATCTGGGCCGATGCGACATCGGGCGAGACGGCAAGCAGGGCCGCCAAAAGGGCTGTCGAACAAACCAGAAGCGCACGCATCGATGAATCCTCGCGCAATCGAATCGGCGCGCCACCGTAGTGGGTTTTGGCCGCCGGTTGAATTGGAAAGCAGAAGGGGCAGGGTCGGCAAAAAAGAAGGCCGCCCGGAGGCGGCCTTCGCAACATTGTAACGGAACGACAGGCTTAGAAGCCGCCCATGCCGCCGCCGCCCGGCATGGCGGGCGGAGCTTCCTTCTTCGGCGTTTCGGCGACCATGGCCTCGGTGGTCACCAGCAGGCCGGCCACGGACGAGGCGTCCTGCAGCGCGGTGCGGACCACCTTGGCGGGATCGATGATGCCCTTCTCGACCATGTCGACATAGTCCTCGTTCTGGGCGTCGAAGCCGAAAGTCTCGGACTTGTTCTCCAGGATCTTGCCGACCACGATCGAGCCTTCCACGCCCGCGTTCTCGGAGATCTGGCGGATCGGGGCTTCCAGCGCCTTCAGCACGATGTTGATGCCGGCCTGGACGTCGGCGTTGGCGTTGGTGAGACGGCCCACCGCCTTCTTGGCCCGCAGCAGCGCGACGCCGCCGCCGGGGACGATGCCTTCCTGCACCGCGGCGCGGGTGGCGTTGAGCGCGTCCTCGACGCGGTCCTTCTTCTCCTTGACCTCGATCTCGGTCGCGCCGCCGACGCGGATCACCGCGACGCCGCCGGCGAGCTTGGCGAGGCGCTCCTGGAGCTTCTCACGGTCGTAGTCCGAGGTGGTCTCCTCGATCTGGGCCTTGATCTGGCCGACGCGGGCCTCGATCTCCGGCTTCTTGCCGGCGCCCTTGACGATCGTGGTGTTCTCCTTGTCGATCACGACCTTGCCGGCGCGACCGAGCATCTTCACCGTGACGTTCTCAAGCTTCATGCCGAGGTCCTCGGAGATGAGCTGGCCGCCGGTGAGGATCGCGAGGTCCTCGAGCATGGCCTTGCGGCGGTCGCCGAAGCCCGGCGCCTTGACGGCGGCGACCTTCAGGCCGCCACGCAGGCGGTTGACGACCAGGGTGGCCAGCGCCTCGCCCTCGACGTCCTCGGCGATGATGACGAGCGGCTTGCCCGACTGCACCACGGCTTCCAGCACCGGCAGCATGGCCTGAAGGCCGGACAGCTTCTTCTCGTGCAGGAGGATATAGGCGTCCTCGAGCTCGGCGGTCATCTTCTCGGGGTTGGTGACGAAGTAGGGCGACAGATAGCCGCGGTCGAACTTCATGCCCTCGACGATGTCGACCTCGGTGTCGAGCGACTTGTTCTCTTCGACGGTGATGACGCCCTCGTTGCCGACCTTCTGCATCGCCTGGGCGATCATCTTGCCGATGGCGGCATCGCCGTTGGCCGAGATGGTGCCGACCTGGGCGACCTCGGAGGAGGCGGCGACCGGCTTGGCGCGCTTCTCGATGTCCTTGATGACAGCCGTAACCGCGGTGTCGATGCCGCGCTTGAGGTCCATCGGGTTCATGCCGGCGGCAACCGCCTTGGCGCCTTCGCGCACGATGGCCTGGGCCAGCACGGTCGCGGTGGTGGTGCCGTCGCCGGCGGTGTCGTTGGTCTTGGAGGCGACTTCGCGCAGCATCTGCGCGCCCATGTTCTCGAACTTGTCCTCGAGCTCGATCTCCTTGGCGACGGTGACGCCGTCCTTGGTGATGCGGGGTGCGCCGAAGCTCTTCTCGATGACGACGTTGCGGCCCTTCGGACCGAGCGTCACCTTGACGGCGTTGGCGAGAATGTCGACGCCGCGCAGCATGCGTTCGCGGGCGTCTCCGGAAAACTTGACGTCTTTGGCAGCCATTTCTTCAATCCCTCGTGTTTCGTGATGTGTCCGCCGCTTGCGGAATGACCGAATGCCCGGATCGCGCGATCCGGGCATGACATTCAGCGGCTGTTCAGGCTGATGGCCTTAGGCCATGACGCCCATGATGTCCGACTCCTTCATGATCAGGAGCTCTTCGTTGTCGATCTTGACCTCGGTGCCCGACCACTTGCCGAACAGCACGCGGTCGCCGACCTTGAGGTCGATCGGGATCAGCTTGCCGGCCTCGTCGCGGCCACCGGGGCCGACGGCGACGACCTCGCCTTGGGATGGCTTTTCCTTGGCGGTGTCCGGAATGATGATGCCGCCCTTGGTCTTTTCCTCGGCGTCGATACGTTTGACCACGACACGGTCATGCAGCGGACGAAATTTGGATTTAGCCATGACGTTTCCCTTTGGAGGCTCGCTTCGGAAGGAATGGAAGTGGGTAGGGGCGGCGTCCGTCCACCCTCTTGCCGAGGATCGAACGGCGCGCTTAGCCCGTCTTATTCGTAAGAGTGCGCCTGAGGGGTAAAGCGCTGATGCGGCGTAGGATTCGGTTGCGAAGCCAACCCCATCACCTCCAACCGCGAACGCCACGCCCGCC
>NZ_JASAUS010000135.1:0-21413 GCF_029953005.1 Bradyrhizobium sp. Mp27
GCACGCCTCAAGCACCTTGCGATCTTTCCTCGAAAGGTGGACTTCTCTTGCTTCGGGTATCATCCCGACCTTGAATCACGACTCACGTTCCAAGAAAAGTGGGTACTAGCGTCGGCCGCGCGCGACACGTCATGGACCGGTGCGTCCGCCTCATCAATCGATCAATGGCAGCCGCCAATCGACATGGGCCGATCGCTTTCAGCGCTCTCGATCTCTCCGCGCCCGGCTGCTAGACTATCCAACGACGAAGATTGAACATCGTCCCTTTTCGGCGCAGAACGGTCGCCGGACCGGCTTCGGTCTCAGTTTGATAGATTGTTGGAGGAATGCACCATGTTGTCCCGCGCGCTCGCCGTAGCTCTGCTCCTGGCTCTGCCCTCAGTAGCGTCGGCGCAAGTCCCCGTGGGGTTCGGATTTCCAAACGGCGCGCCGTGGTGCGCCTTCGGTTTCGATTGCCGATTCCTGAATTACCGGGAATGCGCCGACTGGATTTTCGATCCCGCGCGCAACTGCCTCAAGAATCCGTACTTCGCAGCCCACTACCCGACCAATGTCGACAAGGGCTGGTCCTACAATCGGCGTTGAAACGTCGGTCCCTGCGAACGGCTTGGTCATGCGGTCAGGCGCGTTGCTTTGTGCCTGACCGGGGTGGCCTGGTTTTGACGATGACGAGAATTTGGGCAGGGACAATCGCCTGCCCGTTCCCCTGAAGGCGGAACTCTCAGCCGCGCTCCGCATTGCTTTCGAAAGAAAGCGGGAGGCGGAGCCGTTATGGCAAGCTCTTTCCTTATCGTGATGTCGATCTGGTTCGGCATCAACATCCTGTTCTTGGCAGTCCGGCTTTGGGTCACCAGGCCGAAGAACTGGCAGATGAATGCCCGCCCTCGCCAACTCAGCGCCGTCCGCGTGAGATCGCGACTACACCGCCACGTTTGACGTCAAGCGAATGCATGCGGATTGGGCCGTAGCCACGGCTCCGCGGCTCGCCCGTGAACCTTGGTTCATGCCCTCGAGGGTTTGTGAACCTTAACGATGTTCTTGGCTTTCGAAAGCGGCCAGCCGGTCGACCGGCTATGTTGGCGCAATGCGTCGCAACCATCTCATCGCAGCCGCGGTTATCTGTCTCGTGCTCATCGTCTATGCGACGCTGGCCAAGCTCGCGGGCCGGCCGGCACTCATGGGCCACGCGGAGGCCTACTGGGTCGTCGTGATTGAGCGCTTCAGCGCCTACGGCCTGCTGGGCTTCCTGCTGTCCTTCCTGCTACCGGGGCGCGTCAAGCTGGCTTGCGCGTTCGTGGTCGCCGTCGCAGTCGGGTTAGAGGTCTTGCAGGCGGTGACGCCGGATCGTGATCCACGATTCATCGATGTGTTGCAAAAGGCCGCCGGCGGCACCGTCGGCGTCCTTCTGGCCCAAACCATCCTGGCTTTCCTGCCGAGGCCGCCGTCCTGAGGCGGCCGCCGGCGCCGCGAGAACTTACGCCACTCCGCGCCGCAAGCTCGGCTGACTGGTCGAAAGAACCCCGGACATCTGGCGATGGGCATTGCGCAGCGCCGTGATCGCGTCATCGAGGTCGAATTCGGCTTCGCGAACGGTCTCGAAGAACCGGGCCATCAAGGCGAGGTTCAGCTTGACGCGGGTGTTCCCGTCGCGGCTCTTGCGGCGATCGAGCGACAGATGCATCGCCTGCATCCTGGCCTCGGCAGCGCTGCAGCCGCTGAGGGTCGCGAGTTCGTCATATGTCATCCAGATCTGAGGCATGTCCCTGTCCGCCTTTTGTTATGGGCCCCAACCTAGATTTCACCTCTAAAACTAGTGTTGCCGCAGTCCAGTCGCGCCGTGATTTCGCGACAACAGCGTCAATGCAAAGCTAAAAGCCCGCACCTTACGACACAGGTGCCTTGGGCGGCGTGAACGGATGACGCGGCCGGGAACGGTTGTCCAAGCCCTTGGGCAGCTTGTCGGCGTTGAGCTTCACGACCGCGCATTTGGCGTCGGCTGCCGGCGCATCTTCCTGGCTGTAGATCAGCGTCGCCTCGAACTTCACGTCGGGTGCTTCCTTGGCCGTTCCCGAACAGCTCGCCACCAGGCCGTTGCACACACCCGAGAGTTTGACCTCGACCTCATCAGGCCCAAACACGCTCAGCGGGCCGTCAGCATGCCGGTTCACGGTCAGGACGGCCGAGAAGTGCTGCTCATCGACCCGGTAGGAACCACCATAAGTAAAGAAGCTGTCGCGGCCCGAGATCCGGCCCTCGGCCAGATCCACGATGCCGGTGCCCTGACCTCGTGGGGTCCTGAACCAGGCAGCGTATTTACCGTCTCTCAGCATGGGGAATTTTCCGAGGTGAAGATCGCCCTGTATTTGCGACCAACTCTGGGGCGCGACAATGACCTAACGGGCAGCCCTTCGGGCAAGGTTAATGCTCCGAAAACCCAATCCGTCGAATTGCCGCCGACGCGCGACGCCGGCGGCGAACGTCAGAACAACTCTATGCCGTCATCCGCGGCCTCGACCGCTTCGACGCGGCGCGTGGCGGCGATCGACGCAAGGCCAAGCGTTTGCAGGAATTCCCGGTGAACGTCCCGCTCGCGCTCCATCGTGTAGCGCGCGAAGAGCTCGTCGAGCATCGCCTGATCCTGCGCCTCCGGCTGCGGCCGCTGCGCACCCGCGCTCGCGGTCTCGAGCCGCGCGGCAACCGCGGGCAAGGCCGCGGAGCTCTCGCCCAGCGAACTCATCAGACCTTGCGCCGAATTCATCAGGCCCTCGAATTCCGCGCCTTCATCGACGAGCCGGCTCATCAGCTTGCCCAGCCGTTCGTTGCCTACCTCGACCACGCGCAACGCCTGGAGGATCTGCGGCTCGAACTTGGCGAGCTGCGTAGGATCGCCCCGCACGCGGAGCTCCTTCAGCTCGTTCGCAGAGCGCTCGATGCCGTCGAGCACGGGCCGCAAGCGCCCCGCGCCCGCCGAAACCTGGTCGGCGGTCGCCTTGAGCTCGTTGGCGATCACGACGAAAGCGCTGCCGCGGCTGCCCAGATGGCTTGCCTTGAGGCCGGCATTCATTCCGATCAGGGTGATGTCGACGGTCGCCTCGGCGAGCCCGGCGATGGCCTGGCGAAACTTTGCCAGCGTGTCCTCGACGATGGCGAGCGCCTCGTCGACCGAGCGGCCGGCGCTCTCGCAGGTGGCGATCAGGGTCGAGGCATGTGCCAGTGCCTGCTTGATGCGCGCCAGGAACGATGACGAGCCGCCATCCTCGCCGCCGAACAGCGTGCGGCCGTGGCCGACGACGTTGCCCGCATCGTGCAGGATGGCGGTGAGCGCGCGAACGATCTGGCCGATGTCGCCGCCGAATTCGCGCTGGGCGTCCCTGAGCAAGGCCGCGTGCAACTCGCAGATCGCGCGCGCGCCGTCCTCGCTCGCGCCCCGTTCGGGAACGAGGCCCGGCGCAGCTTCCGACACCTGGCCGAGGCCATGACAGACATGTTCGAGGCGCTGGCGCGTGCTGTCGCCGGCCTGCAAGGAAATGATTGCGCCGCCGACCGCCTCGGCAATCTTCCTGGTGCTGGTGCTCGCGAGGTCGGCGAGCTGGCTGCTGTCGCGGCGCTGGCCGCGCAATCCGGAATAGGCTGCGCCGAGCTCGGCGCTCTCCGACACCAATTGATTCCGATAACGGCTCTCGAATTCCCTCTGCCGGCCGGACGCGGTCGCAACGGCTTCCGACAAGCGCTGCTGGTCCCGTGCGCAGCCCTCGATAGAACCTTGTACCGCCTTGCCGAGATCGTAGGCTTCCTGCGTGAAGGCGAGAAAGCCCTCGCGATCGCCATCCAGCGAGGCGGCCTCGATCCGCGCGCTGCGCGCGATGATGGTGATCATCTGGATGTGCTTGAACAACGGCTTGAGCAGCGAGGACGCCTCCGCCGTGCTCGTGCCGATGGTCGCAAGCAGCGCGCTCTCGGCCGGCAGCGCCTCTGCAAGCTCGCTGAGCCGCGCGGCAATCTCCTGTAGCGCGGTGGCGGCGCCCTCGATCTCGGCGCCGGAGAGTTCCTCCGAGAGCGTCGCAAGGCCCTGGTTCAGCTCCTTGAAGATGAGGTGACCGCGACCGAGCTCGTGACCGACGCGCGCGAAGACGTCCTCGATCCGCGACGAGACATCCTCGATCGCGACGATCGCCTCGGTGAGCGTATTGGCCGGAATGGCGGACATCGCAATCAACCTGCCACCGCAACGTGTCCGGCCTGATACCAGAGCATGATCTCGCGCGGGATATGATGCAGCGAGACGACCTTCTCGACACCGCCATGCGCGATGGCCTCCTTGGGCATGCCGAACACCACGCAGCTCTCCTCGTCCTGCGCGCGCGTCGAGGCGCCGAGCTTGCGCATCTCCAGCATGCCGCGCGCGCCGTCGTCGCCCATGCCCGTCATGATCACGCCGAGCGCATTGGCGCCGGCATGCTGGGCCGCGGAGCGAAACAGCACGTCGACCGAGGGGCGATGCCGCGACACCGGCGGGCCGTCCTTGATCGCGATCTGGTAGCGCAGGCCGATGCGCTGGAGCAGCATGTGACGGGCACCCGGCGCGATATAGGCGCAGCCCGGCAGCACCGGCTCGCCGTCCTCGGCTTCCTTGACGCGGATCTGGCAGACGCTGTCGAGACGTCTGGCGAAGGCCGCGGTGAACCCTGCCGGCATGTGCTGGACGATGACGATGGGAGGACAGTGCGGCGGCAGCATCTCGAGGACGTCGTTGAGCGCTTCGGTCCCGCCGGTCGATGCGCCGATGCATACGATGCGCTCAGTCGTCGGCCGGACCTTGCCCTGCACCGGCGGCGGGATGATGGCGTCGGCGGTCAGCTTCCTCTCGATCGTACGGCGCTCCGCCCGCGGGCGCACCCGCGCGCGCGCTGCCGATTTCACGGCCTCGCGCAGCCGCGTCGAGCATTCGAGCAGCGCCTGCCGGGTGTCGATCTTCGGCTTCGGCACGATGTCGACCGCGCCCGCCTCGAACGCCTCGAACATCACGTCGGAGCCCTCCTCGGTGAGCGAGGAGCAGATGATCACCGGGATCGGGCGCTGCGCCATGATCTTGCGCAGGAAGGTCATGCCGTCCATGCGCGGCATTTCCAGGTCGAGGATCATGACATCGGGGATTTCGTTCTGGAGGCGGCGCGCCGCCGCAAACGGATCGGAGGCCGTCCCCATCACCTCGATGTCAGGGTCGTCGTTGAGGATCGTTTGCAGGATTTGGCGCACCGACGCCGAATCGTCCACGATCAGTACGCGAACTTTCTCCCTCGGCATTCTGGTTGCGCTCCGGCTAGACCTTGAAAATGGTTGGCTGAACTTGCTTCAGACCCGGCACTGCACTGTGAATCATCGATTCCGAATGACCGACCAGAAGATAGCCGCCTGGCCGCAAATGGCTGCACAATTGCTCGATCACCTTGCGCTGGGTCTCGCGCTCGAAATAGATCAGGACGTTGCGGCAGAAGATGATGTCGACGTCCCGATCGACGGGGTAGGACTTATCCATGAGGTTCATCCTCATGAAATGCGTCATGCGCCGCAATCCGGCACCACCCGCACCTCGCCGCGCAACTTGTCCCGCGACGACAGGAAATAACGCTTCACGAAGGGCTCCGGCACCGGGGCGAGCACGTCGCGGGTGTAGATCGCGGACTTGGCAAGGCGCAGCACCGCGGTCGAGATGTCGGTCCCGAGGATGCGGTACTGAAACCGCGAGCCGTTCCGCGTCATGTCGTCCAGCACCATGGCGGTCGTGTAGGCTTCCATGCCGGTGGAGCTCGCCGAGCTCCAGATCTTCAGGTTCGCGTTTTTCCGCCCGTGCGACTTGAGCAGGGCTGGGATCGCGACGTCCCTCATGAAGGTGAAGTGCTGGGGCTCCCGGAAGAAGTCGGTCTTGTTGGTCGTCACCACATCGATGAGATGGGTCAGCTCGGTGTCGAAATGATCGGCCTCGAACAGATTGTCGACATACTCGTTGAGGTCCGAGAAGTTCAGCGCGCGCACGCGCTTGTGCAGCCGCCCCTCCAGCATCAGCCGCTTGCCCTGCGGCAGCTTGATGCCGACCTGGCCCTCGATCAGCTCGGCGATGGTCCGGAAGTGGCGGTCGGACAGATGGACGGCCGTATCCTGCACCGCGGGCATCATAGCTGAATGCCCCGATCCGCGATGGCCGCCTGCACTGAATGTCGGGCCGAACGGGCCATCTTGAATCCCACGCGTTTACACGATCACTGACGGCGGATCGGCCCACCGGTGAAGGATGGGCCGACCTCTTGACGGCTCTCAGCGCTGGAAATCGGCGTCGCGATCGTCCTCGCCGTCGTTCATGTCGAAGGCGAAGCCGCCGCCACCGGCCGCCTTCACCGCGCGCGCCGGCCTCGTCTGCGGCTTCTTGGCCGGCCGCTCGACGGCCGCCATTGTCGCCGCCTTGGCGCGGAGCTGGGTAACCGCCCGGTCGATCGGCGCGGCGGCCTGGCCGCGTCCCTGCTCGATGCGGAAATAGGCGATCGTCGACTGAAGCTGCTCGGCCTGCGAGGCAAGCTCCTCCGAGGTCGAGGAGACCTGTTCGGACGCGCTGGCGTTCTGCTGGCCGACCTTGTCGAGCTGCTGGATCGCCTGGTTGATCTGGGCCGAGCCGACGTCCTGCTCGCGGCAAGCGGCGGTGATTTCCTCGACGAGCTCTGCCGTCCTCTTGATATCAGGGACGAGCTTGGAGAGCATATTGCCGGCCTCCTGCGCGACCTTGACGGTTTCGGTCGAGAGCGTGCCGATCTCGGCGGCGGCCGCCTGGCTGCGTTCGGCGAGCTTGCGCACTTCGGACGCAACCACGGCAAAGCCCTTGCCGTGCTCGCCGGCGCGCGCGGCCTCGACCGCGGCGTTGAGCGCGAGCAGGTCGGTCTGGCGCGCGATCTCCTGCACGATCGTGATCTTCTCGGCGATGGTCTGCATCGCGTTGACGGCGCGGCCGACCGCGGCGCCGCTCGCCTCGGCATCCTTGGCGGACTGCGCGGCGATCTTCTCGGTCTGGTTGGCGTTGTCGGCGTTCTGCTTCACGTTCGAGGCCATCTCTTCCATCGAAGAGGAGGCTTCCTCGGCGGACGAGGCCTGCTCGGTCGCGCCCTGCGAGAGCTGCTCGGCGCTGGCCGAGAGCTCCTGGCTGCCGGCGGAGACGTTCTGCGCCGCGGTCAGGGCTTCCGACACGATCTGGCGAAGCTTCTCCACCATGCGCTCGAGCGCGAGGCCGAGCGTATCCTTGTCCGACAGCGGTTTGGCCTCGACCATGAGATCGCCCTGCGCGATCTGGTTGGCGAGCGACGCCGTCGCGTTGAGGTTGACCGTCATCGCGTTCAGCGACTTGATGAGATCTCCGATCTCGTCATTGCTGGAGGACTCGATCTTGTGGCTGAGATCGCCGATCGCCACCGCATCAGCGAGGCCCACCGCCTGCGCCAGCGCACGGCTGATGTTCAGCGCAATCCAGGTTGCCGCGACCGCGGCGATCAGGAGCGAGGCAATGACCAGGCTCATCAGCAGCATCTCGGCGCGCGCACCGTCCTGCTTGGACTGCTCGGCCTGCTCGGCCATGTTCTTCTTGACGTTCTTGATGTAACCGTCTGCCGCTTCGATCGCGTCCGCAACGACCTTGCGGCCGTCATGCATGGAGCGATCGAGCGCCTTCGGCTTGTCGGTCTTCGCGAGCCGGACTGTCTCGTCCTGATAGGCGTTGAGCTTGGCGAAAGCGACGTTGAAATTTTCCATCAGCTTCTTGCCGCTTTCGCTGGCGGCCGCGTAGATCTCGTCCTTCGACTTGGTGATCGCATCGCGGTTCTTGATGAGGTCGGCCTGGAACTGCTCGTGTTCCGCATCGGACGCTGCGAGAATCGAATTCTTCTCCGCGCGCACGAGGAACAGGATGCCTTCCTTCAGCTCGGCGGCCTTTTCCATCCGGCCCGCACGGCTGACCAGAAGCTCGGTGGTGCCGACCATGTCCGCCAGCTTCATATAGCCGACCGCGCCGGCGATCATGGACAGCAGGATGACGACGCCGAAGGCGCTGGCAAGCTTGGCTTTGACGGTGAATCTCATGTCAGTCTCGTTGGTTCGAATTGGGGTGCTTACGCTTGACCACGCTTCACGCTTGCAACTTCAGGCGGCGCGAGAGGTATCGCGCCCTTCCGGGATCTCGTCGTTCGCCATCAGCTTGGCGAGATCGAAGATGACGACGAATTTCTCTCCCTTGCGGCCGATGCCGGCGGCATAGTCGGACTGCCATTTGCCGCCGACCTCGGGGATGGGCTCGATCGCCTGCTCGTCGATATCGGTGACCTCGAACACGCAATCCGCGACGAAGCCGACGCCGACCAGGCGATCCTTCATCGGCACGTCGAGGATGATGATGCGGGTCGCTTCAGTCACTTCCACGGCCGGTAGGCCGAGCTTGGTGCGGAGGTCGACGATGGGATAGCCGCTGCCGCGGACGTCGATCATGCCGAGCAGGAAATTCGGCGCATGCGGCAGCCGTGAGATCGGCCGCATGTCGAGAATTTCGCGGACATTGCGGATCGAGATGCCGAACGTCTCGCCGGCGAGCCCGAGCGTCAGATATTGCGAGGTTGCGGCCATGGTACGGTCCAGAGTCAGATTGTTTTCAAGTTGCGGTCAGCGCTGAAACTCGGCGTCGCGGTCGTCTTCGCCGTCATGCATGTCGAAGGCGAAGCCGCCGCCATTGGCGACCTTCAGCGCGCGCGCCGGCTTGCGGGCGGGCGCGGGCTTCCTGCCGCCGCGGTCCGCTGCCGCCATGTGCGCGGCCTTGGCACGGAGCTGGGTGACCGCACGGTCGATCGGCGCGGGCGCGGCAGCCTCGCCGCGGCCGGCATGCTCGGTGCGGAAGAACGAGATGGTGGACTGAAGCTGCTCGGCCTGCGAGGCGAGCTCCTCCGAGGTCGAGGAGACCTGTTCGGAGGCGCTGGCGTTCTGCTGGCCGACCTTGTCGAGCTGCTGGATCGCCTGGTTGATCTGGGCCGAGCCGACGTCCTGCTCGCGGCAGGCCGCCGTGATCTCCTGGACCAGCTCGGCAGTCTTCTTGATGTCGGGCACGAGCTTGGACAGCATGTCGCCGGCTTCCCGCGCGACCTTCACGGTTTCCGTCGACAGCGTACCGATGTCGGCCGCCGCCGCCTGGCTGCGTTCGGCGAGCTTGCGTACTTCGGACGCGACCACCGCAAAGCCCTTGCCGTGCTCCCCGGCGCGCGCGGCCTCGACCGCGGCGTTGAGCGCGAGAAGGTCGGTCTGGCGCGCGATCTCCTGCACGATCGTGATCTTCTCGGCGATGGTCTGCATCGCGTTGACGGCACGCCCAACGGCGACGCCGCTGGCTTCCGCGTCCTTGGCCGACTGCGCGGCGATCTTCTCGGTCTGGTTGGCGTTGTCGGCATTCTGCTTTACGTTCGAGGCCATCTCTTCCATCGAGGACGAGGCTTCCTCGGCCGACGAGGCCTGCTCGGTCGCGCCTTGCGACAGCTGCTCGGCGCTGGCGGAGAGCTCCTGGCTGCCGGCGGAAACGTTCTGCGCCGCGGTGAGAGCTTCCTCGACAACCTGCCGAAGCTTGTCGACCATCATGTTCAGCGATTTGACGAGATCGCCGATCTCGTCATTGCTGGAGACGTTGATCGTCTGGCTGAGATCGCCGGCCGCCACCGCACCGGCAAGGCCGACTGCGCGACTGAGGCCACGGCCAATGCTGATGGAAATCCAGATCGCGGCGATCAGGCCGATCACAAGCGATGCCAGCACCGCCGAGATCAGCAGGAGCTGAGCCCGGTTGCCGTCCTCGTGCGCCTGAGCGGCCTGGGTAGCCATGTTCTTCTTGACGTTGGTGACGTAGACGTTGGCGGCTTCCATGGCCTCGCCGACCGCCTTGCGGACCTCGGTCATGGAGCGCTCGGCGGCTTTCGCCTTGTCGGTCCGGGCGGTCTTGAGAGCGTCGTCCTGAACGGCGTTCATCCGCGCATAGGCGACGCCGAAATTCTCCATGAGCTTCTTGCCTTCGGAGGAAGCCGCGGCCTGGATCTCTTCCTTCAACTTCGAGAGCGTCTCGCGCTGCTTGGCGATTTCGGCGATGAAACGATCCGCCTCGCCTTCAGGCGCGAGAATGAGGTTCTTCTCGGCACGGACCTGCAGCAGAATTCCTTTTTCGATCTCGGCGGCACGGTCCATGCGGCCAGCGCGCGACACCAGGCTGTCGGCGGTGTCGATCATCTCGGTCAGCTTCACATAAGCGAGGCCGCCCGCAGCCATCGAGAGCAACAGGATCACGCCGAATGCAATGGCAAGCTTTGCCTTGACGGTAAATCTCATTTCCAGCCCCTACCCCAGTCTCGCCCCGAGACCGCATTTCAATTCAGGATACGTTCCATGTTGGGAACGATAACAAACTCTTCGCGCCACTTGGCGATGAAGCGGATGAATTCCGGCTTCCAGTGCATGCCGACGCGCGGCGTCTGCTGCACGTCGGTCTGCGATATCTCCGTGACCTCATAGACCTTGTCGGCGGTGACGCCGACCAGCACCGGCTCGCCGTCCAGTTCGATCTCGATGACGACGATGCGGGTGTCGGCGGAGTCGTCGAGCTGCGGCATGCCGAAGCGAATGCGCAGGTCGGCGAGCGGAATGACGTTGCCGCGCACGTTGATGACGCTCGGAACGAAGGCCCGCGCGCCCGCCACCTTGGTCACCGGCACTGGATCGATGATCTCGCGCACGAGGCCGGCATCGAGCGCAAACTTCTCCTCGCCGAGGCCGATCATCACGACCTGCATCGCGTCGACCTGATGTTCGCCCGCCTCGTTCATCACGCCGCCTCGCTGATGTGCTGCTTCTCGACCTTCGACTGCGCCATCGCGACGAGCTGTGCGACATCGAGGATCAGCGCCGCCGTACCGTCGCCCAGAATGGTCGCGCCGGAGAAGATCGTGACGTCGGAGTGCAGCTTGGACAGCGACTTGATCACGGTCTGGTGGTTGCCGATGATCTGGTCGGCGACCAGGCCGACGCGGGTCTCGCCGGTCGAGATGATGATCGTCTTCTGGTGCCGGTCAGGCGCGCCCGATGCGGTCATGATCTCGCGCAAGCGCAGGAACGGCACGAGGTTGCCGCGCACGTTGAGGAAGTTGCGGCCGCGGGAGCGCTCGTCCTCGGCCGTCAGCTCGACGCATTCCTCCACCGCCGACAACGGAATGATGTAGCGGCCCTCGCCGACGCGGATCAAAAGACCCTCGATGATCGCAAGCGTCAGCGGCAGGCGCAGCGTTACCGTGGTGCCCTGGCCCGGCCGGGTCGACAGGTCGATCGTGCCGCGCATGTTCTCGATAGTGCGCTTGACCACGTCCATGCCGACGCCACGGCCCGACAGCGCCGAGATGGTCTGCGCGGTCGAGAAGCCCGGGTGGAACAGGAACTGGTGGATCTCGTGATCGGTCAGCACGGCGCCGGAGGCGATCAGCCCCTGCTCTTCCGCTTTCGCGCGGATGCGCGCGGTGTTGAGGCCGCCGCCATTGTCCTTCACGGTGACGAGCACCTGCGCACCGGAGTGAACGGCCGCGAGCTCGATCCGGCCCTGCTCCGTCTTGCCGTTTGCGGAGCGGGTCGCGGTGTCTTCGATGCCATGGTCGATGGCGTTGCGGATCAGGTGAACCAGCGGATCGGCCAGGCACTCGATCATGGTCTTGTCGAGCTCGGTGTCCTCGCCCGTGGTGACGAATTCAACCGGCTTCGACAGGTCGCGCGACAAATCGTGCACCAGACGGCGGAAGCGGCCGAACAGCGAGCCGATCGGTACCATGCGCGCGCCCATGGTGGTGTCGCGCAAGGAGGAGGCGAGGCGCTCGATTTCCTCGGCGATCATCTTGATCGAGAGATCCGAGCCGGACGAGGCGAGCTGCGTCAGCCGCGCCTGGGCGATGACGAGCTCGCCGACCCGGTCCATCAACTCGTCGAGACGCTCGGCCTGGACGCGGACAGTGGCGATGCCGCGATCGTCACGCTTGGCCTCGGGTTTCGGTTCAAACTTCGATTCAGGCTTGGCTTCCGGCTTCGGCTCTGCCTTGGCGGCGGGCTGTGCGGCGACGGGCGCGGCAGCAATCTCGACCGCCGGCGCAGCCATCTCGACCATCGGAGCCGGCTCCTCGTCGAGAAGCTGGAACAACGGCAGCGGCGCGGGCGCAAGCGGCGAGAGCGTCAGCTTCATCTCGTCCTGGACGAACATGAAGACGTCGTCGATCGCGTCCTTGTCGCAGGCGGCGTGCAGCTTGACGTCCCACTTCAGATAGCAGTCTTCCGGCTCCATCTCGTCGAGGAACGGGATGCCGTCGGTCACGGGCACGACGAAGCACGGGCCGAGCTTGCAAAGGTCTTCCAGCAGATCGAGCGGGTTCGAGCCGTTGCGCAGGATGTGGGATTCGAATTCCAGATACAGGTGCCAGCCGGCCTGCTTGCTCTCACTGGGCGCCAGCGGCGGCGCTTCGGCGATCTCGGCGATCGGAGCGTCAGGCCGGTCGAACGACACGAAGCGCTTGAGGTCGTCGAGGATAGCCTCGCCGATGATGTCGTCGGTCGACTGCGGATCCTCGATCAGCGCGCGGATATAGTCCTTGGCCGCAAGCGCGACCGAGATCAGCTCCTGCGTCGGCTTGATCTCGCCCTTGCGGACGCGGTCGAACGCGGTCTCGAATTCGTGGGTGAAGGAGGCGACCTTGTCGAAGCCGAACATGGCGCCCGAGCCCTTGATCGTATGCAGGGCGCGGAAGGCGGAATCGACCAGCTCGCGGTCGTCGGGACGCTGGCCGAGATCGAGCAGGGCCCCTTCCAGGACCTCGAACAACTCGCTGGCTTCCTGGCGAAAGACCTCTGTCGGGTCCATCGCGTTCATGCACGCACCAGCTTGCCGACCACGGCGAGCAGCTGCTCCGGCTTGAACGGCTTGGTAATCCAGCCGGTGGCGCCGGCGCTCTTGGCTTCCTGCTTCACCGTGTCGTTGGATTCGGTGGTCAGGAACACGATGGGCATGCCGACCGCGCTTGGCAGCTTGCGCAGCGCCCGAATCAGCTCCAGCCCGTTCATGACAGGCATATTGAGGTCGGTGATGACGAGGTCGAGCTTGCCGGCCTGCGCCTTGGCGAGCCCTTGCGCGCCGTCGCCGGCCTCGATCACGTTGTGACCGGCCGGCTCGAGCACGACCTTGATCATCTGACGGATGCTGGGGGAATCGTCGACCGTGAGAATCGCGGCCATCAGGTGCCATCTTTCTTTTGCGGGAAGTGCTGATCGATCATCGCATCGCTGGCGAAGCCGGCGCGGCGAAGGGTGTTGCGTAGAGACTGGGAGAATGATGTGAGCACCACAGGGCGGCCCTGGGCCTCGCCCGTCCTGGCGGTCGACAGCAGAAGCTGGATCGAGGTTACGTCGGCCTTGTCGACGCTCGAGCAATCGATCTCGAGCCGGTCCTGCCGGCCGAAAGCTTCGCGGATCAGGTCATAGACACTGCGAATCGCAGCGATGCTGCAATCTGCAGGCAGCCGTAGGGACCACTTCGGCTCAGTGACGTCAGACGGCATTCGTCCCCCAGATTTCCTCGGGATTCGCTGCACGCATGACGCGAATCTCGCGCGACGACTATTCGCTTGGGGGAGTGTGCAAACCCCTAATGGGCATCACCGTACAACTACGGGTCACAAACCGAAGAACTTCGCGCATGTATGCAGGCGTGCATGGTTCGCTCAATTCTCATGCGTTGTGCGCAGTCTTGAGTCAGCTCGCCGCAGCCCTGGCGTTTGCTCCGCGTTAAATCGCAAAGACTATTCGTGGAGGTCACGCCTCGCATCCGAACGAGACCGGCCGCCGATGCTGACCCAAGCGCTTCTCGTTGATGACAGTCGCTCTGTCCTCAATTTCCTGAAACGTCATATCGAAGCCGAAGGCCTGGTCGAGGCCACGACGTTCCTCGATCCCGTCGAGGCGCTGGCTTGCGCGCGCGAGCGCGTCTTCGACCTCGTGCTGGTCGACTACGAGATGCCGCATATGGACGGCATCAGCTTCATCCGCGCCTTCCGCGCCCTGCCCGGCTGCGCCGACATCCCGATCGCGATGATCACGTCGCGACAGACCGATGACGTCAAGATGGAAGCGCTGCAGGTTGGTGCAACCGATTTCTTACCGAAACAGCCACAGAGCGTCGAGATGACGGTGCGATTGCGCAACTTGGTGCGCCTTGGTGCAGCCGTGCGCAAGCAGAACGACCGTGCCGCCGATCTGGCGAGCGCGGTCGCGGCCGCGACCCAGAAGCTCGGCGAGCGCGAGGAGGAGATCATCCTGCGGCTCGCGCTCGCGGTCGAATACCGCGACAACGACACCGGCGAGCACACGCTGCGGGTCGCCCGCTACAGCCGCATCATCGCCGAGCAGCTCGGCCTGCCGCCCCGGCTCTGCCGCGACATCTATCTGGCCGCGCCCCTGCACGACGTCGGCAAGGTCGCCATCCCCGATCATATCCTCCTCAAGCCCGGCAGGCTCACCGACGACGAGATGGTGGTGATCCGCACCCATGCGACGATCGGCGAAAAGATCCTGGCCGACTCCAGCTGCGAGCTGATCCAGCTCGGTGCGCAAATTGCCGCAGGCCATCACGAGCGCTGGGACGGCGCGGGCTATCCGAACGGCCTTCAGGCAGACGAGATCCCGGTCGCCGCGCGCGTCGTCGCGGTCGCCGACGTCTTCGACGCCCTGACGACGCGTCGGCCATATAAAGAGCCGATGCCGCTCGACGTGGCGCGCGACTATCTGGTCGAGAACCAGGGCCGGCAGTTCGACCCGGCCTGCGTCGAGGCCTTCCTGTCGCGCTGGGACGATGTCGTGGAAATCGCCGTCGGTCAGCAGGCGACGCCGTATCAGAGGACCGAAGCGCCTCTCGCGCCTATTATAGAGTGTACGGCAGAGAGCCGTGCGGTCGAGGACCGGTTGCCTGAGCCCGTCCCGGCCGCCTGATATTGTCCATCGAGCCAACTGCTCGCCGCCGCCTCGCTCTTCTCCGGTCGCCGGTTTGAACCAGTTCCTGCTAGAATGCACCAATAACCACGAGTGATTCCGGTCACACTTACCTGGACGCGCCGGTGCTAAGCATCGAACCAGGACAGGGACCGGCGATTTATCGGTCGAATTGGATGAGAATTCCCATGAGAAGCCTGATCGGCGCTGGTTTCGGCGCGTTCTGTCTTGCGGCCCCCGCTTTGGCGGAGACCCCGGCCGCGATCGTCGAGGATGTGCAGGGCAAGGTCGACGGCATCGCGTTTATGGACTATGTGGCGCCGGGCAAGATCATCAAGCTCGGGCCCAAGGCCAGCATCACGCTCAGCTACCTCAAATCCTGCCAGCGCGAGACCATCAGCGAAGGCGTCGTCTTGGTCGGCGCCGAGCAGAGCACCGTGCAGTTCGGCGAGGTCAAGCGCGAGAAGGTGCCCTGCGATACCAATGCAGCAAAACTGTCCGAGCGCGAGGCGAACCAGAGCGCCGCAACGACCTTCCGCACCATGCGATCGGACGCCAAGGGAGCGCCGCCGGCCAAGCTGCCGACGCTCTATGGCGTCGCCCCGCTGATACAGGCCAAGAGCGGCAGCACGCTGGTGATCGAACGCACCGACGGCAAGGAGCCCACGATCAGCGTGCCGCTCAAGAGCGAGATGATGGTCGGCGGCAAGTTCTACGACTTTGCCAAGGCCGGAAAGACACTGACCCCGGGCGGAAGCTATCTCGCTATCCTTGGCGCCAAGCGCTACGCCTTCCAGGTCGATGCCAGCGCCACCTCATCGCCGACGCCGATCGTCGGCCGCCTGCTGCGGCTCGAATAGGCGGCTTGCGACGGGGCGATGCGGCGGATCGGGGGACGGGACATCGTTGCGGCGATCCTGATTGCGCTCGTTGCGGGCGCAGTCTTCACGTCCCCGCCGCTTCAGACGCTGCAAGGTCTCTCGCTCGATATCCTCACGGCGCTGCGCTGGAAGCTTCTCGGCGATCGCCGCGATCCCTCCGATTCGCCGGTCGTCGTCGTGGCCATCGACGGCGAGACCTACGACACCTCACCCTTCAAGGGATCGCCGACGCAGACCTGGACACGCGAGATCGGCCGCGTGCTCACCGGCATCACCGACGGCGGCGCCAAGGTGATCGGCTTCGACGTCATCTTTCCAAGCTCGATCGAACAGTCGGAAATCCCCTTCGGCGAGGCGCCGCTCGGCGCGCGCATGAGAGGGTTTGACCGGGATTACCTGATAGCGTTGCGGCAACTCTCCGACGGCGACAAGCTCGTGCTCGGCGAAATCCTCAGCAACGACCATCCGGAGAGGCCGTATCGTGCGCAACAATTGGCGGTTCGTACCAACATCCGCGCGCTCAATGTCCATACCGACGCGGACGATGTCATCCGGCGAATGCCACTCAGCTTCTCCATCGACGGCAAGCCGGCCCCCGCGATGGCAGTCGAGCTCGCCGCGCGCGCGCTCGGCGGAAAGCCCGCGATTGCGCCATCCGGTGCGACCGAGCTGTCCGACTATTCGGTCCCGAGCGCGGTGCCGAACACGCTGACGCTCAACTTCCGCGGAATGGGCCGCGACGTTCCGACCTATTCCTTCGCCGATCTGCGCGCCTGCGTCGAAAAAGGCGACCGCGATTTCTTCCGCCACGCCTTCGACGGTAAAGTCGTTCTGCTCGGCACCGCCCTGAACTTCGAGGACCGCAAGCTCACCTCGATGCGCCTTGCGGGCGGATATGACGGGGCGCCGGCCGCGCGCTGTGCCCTGCCCGCCCCCGCAAGCACCGCACGGAAGGCCCGCAGCGACATCGCCGGCGTGTTCGTGCATGCCACCGTCGTGCGAAACCTGATTGAGCGCGACGCCGTGACTGAACTCGGCTTTCCGCTGCGAACCGTCCTCACCGTTATATTTGCAGCGGTCATCGCCTGCGCAGCCTGCATGCTCGCACCGAGCGGCGCACTGATTGTCTGGTTCGTCCTTACCGCCGCTTACACTGCCGTGACTGTTGGGGCATTCGTCCAAGCCGTGGCGCTGCCGCTGACCGAGCCTGCACTCGCAAGTCTTGCCGCGCTCGCGATGATGATCGGCTACCGCTTCGTGCTGGCCGATCGCGACGAGCGCTTCCTGCGCCAGAGCTTTGCCTTCTATCTGGCGCCCGAAGTGATCAACACCATGGTAGCCTCCGGCAAGATGCCGGCGCTCGGCGGCGAGATGCGCAACGTCACCATGTTCTTCTCCGACCTCAGCGGCTTCTCCTCGATCGCCGAGACGATGACGCCGGGCGAGCTGGTGACCCTGATGAACGAATATCTCTCGGCCATGACCGACATCATCGAGAGCCATGGCGGCTATGTCGACAAATATATTGGCGATTCCATCGTCGCGATGTTCGGCGCGCCGGCCGACGATCCAGCCCACGCGCGCAACGCGGTTCACGCCGCGCTGAAGTGCCACGAGAAGCTCGCGGAATTGAACGCCAGCAATCCCGCCTTCGCAGGCCACGGCCTGTCGCACCGCATCGGGCTCAACAGCGGCGAAGCGGTGGTCGGCAATATCGGCTCGCGCCGGCGCTTCAACTACACCGTGATGAGCGACACCGTGAACGTCGCCTCGCGCCTCGAGGGCGCCAACAAATATTACGGCACCGCCATCATGGCCTCGGAAACGACGATGGCGCAGACCGGCGACACTTTCGCCTGGCGTGAGCTCGATGCGATCAGGGTGCTCGGCCGCGGCGAGGCAATCAAGGTGTTCGAGCCGCTGGCGGACAAGGGCGCGGAGAGCGCGGCGCAAACAAAGGTGGCCACAGCGTATGCGGAGGGGCTGGCGTGCTGGCGGGCAAGGGAGTTTGCGAAGGCGGTCGAGGCGTTCGACGGCGTCGCGAAGATCGACCCGACGTCGGCGCTGTTCGCCAAGCGCGCGAAAGCCCTCGCCGCAAATCCACCATCGCCAGAGTGGACGCCGGTCAATACGCTGGAAGGAAAGTAGCGGTTGTTTACTCTTTGTCAGAAGGCTCAAGGAATGACGTTCGCGGCACGCAACCTGCTGAAGAGATCGAAAAAACTGTCGTCCGTCGCCTGATATTCAAGGAAACCGAGCTTACGGCTCTTGCTCATATCGGTGACGACTTCGATAGGTCGGCCCAAGTCGGCATCGGTGTGCCATGCCGACGAAAGGACGGAGAGGTCTCTTTCGGCGAGATCATACTTGAGCGCGATATCAGCCCAGATACGACCTGAATCGGCAAGCTGACGCTCGAGCGGCGAAATTTCCTCTGGAAAGGGCGCAGGCCGCAACCCGAACCAGCCGGCCAGTCGCGCCCACATCCAGCTCCATCGGAAGACATCGCCATTGACGACGTTGAATGCCTGGTTTCGCGCGGCCGTCGTCGTCGCGGCCCATTCCAGGTGCCGCGCCAGCAATCTGGCATCCGTCATATCCGTCAAGCCGGTCCACTGCATCGCCGAGCCTGGAAAGAGAAATGGCCGCCCCGTTTCTCGACAGATCGTCGCGTAGACGGCAAGCGTCGTTCCCATGTTCATGGCGTTGCCTATCGCAAAACCGATGATCGTGTGCGGGCGGTGAATGCTCCAGCTGAAACCACCGCGCCTGGCTGCATCGAATAGTTCGTCCTCCTGAGCGTAGTAGAAGTTCTCGACATCGAGCCGCGGTTGCTCCTCGCGGAATGGCGTCGCGGGCAGCTTGCCTTTACCGTAGGACTCGAACGGTCCCAGGTAATGCTTCAGCCCGGTGACCAGCGCGACATGAGAAAGCGTATCTGCGCCGGAAAGTGCCTCCAACACGTTGCGCACCATCGCAGCGTTAACGCGGATATTTTCCGCCTCGGTGGGCTGACGTAGCCATGTGGCGAGAAACACGTGAGTGGGACGAAGGCTCGCCAGGATGTCGCGAAGCGAGGCCGGGTCCTGCAGATCGGCCGCGATGGGACGAACACCATCGAGGCCGCTTGGTGGGCGCCTTGCGAGCCCAAGCACCTGCCAGCCGCGATCGCTGAGATGGCGGGCGAGATTGCTGCCGACAATACCGCTGGCGCCGACCACAAGCGCTGTGTTCGTCATCGCTGCGCCCTCCTGTTCGGTTGAGGAGGTAGGAACTATCGCACAAGGCAACAGAGCATTTCGGCGTCCGTCACCACTTATTGAAAGGGAACCGGCCTGACGGGCGAACTCGCCTCGTGCCGCGAGGAGAGTTCCCCTTTGGAGCGGCAACGTCAGCTGAGCGGTCGCAAACCGTCGCTAAAACGGCAGTCCCACGTAATTCTCCGCGAGCAGCCGCTGTGCCGTCTCGGACGAGAGCAGGTACTCGAGCTCCGTCTGCTGAAGCCGGTCCTCGTATTCGGAACGGTCGGGAAAGCGATGCAGCAGCATCGTCATCCACCACGAAAAACGCTGGGCTTTCCATATCCGCGCAAGCGCCTTGGCGGAATAGCCCGCAAGGCCGGAATCGTCGCCGTGCTGATAATGCGCAAGCATGGCGTGGTAGAGATAGTAGATGTCGGACGCCGCGCTGTTCAGCCCGCGCGCGCCGGTCGGCGGCACGATGTGGGCGGCATCGCCGGCGAGGAACAGGCGGCCGTAGCTCATCGGCTCGGCGACGAAGCTGCGCAGGGGCGCGATGCTCTTCTCGATCGAGGGCCCGGTGATCAGGCGGCCGGCGACTTCGCCCGGCAGGCGGCGCTTCAGCTCCGTCCAGAACGCATCGTCGCTCCAGTCCTCGACCTTGTCGGTCAACGGCACCTGAACGTAGTAGCGGCTCAGCACTTGTGAGCGCAGCGAGCAGAGCGCAAAGCCGCGTTCATGCTTCACATAAATCAGCTCGGGCGACACCGGTTTCGTGCGCGACAGCACGCCGAGCCAGCCGAACGGATAGACCTTCTCGTATTCGCGCAGCACGTCCTTCGGGATGGACCTGCGGCTGACACCGTGAAAGCCGTCGGCGCCAACGACGTAATCGCAATCGATGCGGACGATCTCGTCGTTTGATCGATAGGTCACGTAGGGCCGGTCCGACGTCAGATCGTGTGGCGTCACGTCCTCGGCGTTGTGCACGACCTTGCCGCCGAGGTGATCGCGCGCCTCGTAGAGGTCGCGCGTCAGCTCGGTCTGGCCGTAGACCAGCACCGAATTGCCGCCGGAATGCTTGTGCAGGTCGATATGGGAGAGCACGCCGTCATGCGCGATCTCGAAACCGTTGTGGATCTCGCCCTCGCGGTCCATCCGCTCGCCGCACTGCGCCTCGCGCATCAACCTGGCGAAGCCGTGCTCGAGCACGCCGGCACGGATGCGGGCGAGCACGTGGTCGCGGCTGTATTTCTCCAGCACGACCGTATCGATGCCCTTCAGGTGCAGGAGCTGGGACAACAGCAGCCCGGACGGCCCACCGCCGATGATGCAGACCTGAACTTTCATTTTTACGTCCTCCCGTCGCTGCGTTTTTTGCAGATGTGGCGCCGCAAACCGATGGAGGGTTTCGTCTTTGTCTTGTACTATTCGAACATGAAAATCGCAGCCTCAGTCCCGGCAATCCGGGTCTACAACCTCTTCGGCGAGTCCGGCGATCTGCCCGACGTCGTGCATTGCGAGACGATCGCGTCGCGCTCGGTGCTGCACGACTGGACGCTGGCCGTGCACCGCCATGCCCGGCTGCACCAGGTGCTGGTGATCGAGCGCGGCGGCGGCGAGGCGACGCTCGACGGGCGCGTGGTGCCGCTCCGGCCGATGCAGGTCGTCAACGTGCCGGTCGGCCATGTCCACGGCTTCCGCTTCGAGCCCGATACCCAGGGCTGGGTGCTGACCATCGCCGCGGAAATTCTGGACGAGGCACTGCTTGCCTCGGAAGGACTGCGCGGCGCCTTGTCCGGATCGGCCGTAGTGCGCGGCACGCCGCAGATCCGCACCACCATGAAGCAGATCTTCGCCGAGCACGCCGCGCGCGATTTCGGCCGCGCGCACGTGCTGCGTGCACTGTCGGCGGCCATGATCGGGCTCGTGGCCCGCGCGCTCACCAGCGAGAGCGGCGGCAACGGTATTACGGCGGAAAGCGGGCTGTTCCGCCGCTTCGAGGCGCTGCTGGAACAGCATCATCTGGAACGCTGGAGCGTTGTGGACTATGCAGGCGCGCTGTCGATCACGCCGACCCATCTCAACCGGCTGACGCGGGCGGCGACCGGCGACACGAGCTATGGCGGAATCTGGGTGATGACGGTGTGAGGAAGGCGGCGTATCGAGGCGGGTGACGAGCCTGCCAGAACCTCTCGAGGAGAGCGATACGCCATGACCGAGACTA
>NZ_JASAUS010000136.1:0-21413 GCF_029953005.1 Bradyrhizobium sp. Mp27
AAACGTCCTGCCTGACCGGCTACTGCTGTTCAGCGGCGCTGACGGCGATCATCAGGTGGGGGAGTTTCAAGTGACCATACCCGGGGGATTTTGACCGACCCACGGGGGCTTGAGCACCAGCTGAGAGAGGATGGTGATGATCCCTTGATCTTGTCAAAACCAGGCTTGCCCGGCATGGAACCCCGCCTAGCAGAAATGGGTTTTGTTCATGTGGGTCGAAATCACTGGGTGCTTGATCCTCACCAGCATCCCGAGGTGTGGACGAAGAATGAGAACGACCAGTGGCAGCGAGTAGGCAAGCCTACGAAGTACCTTAGTAAGGTGGAGGATGATGATGCCGCCGCTGAATCGACGGTCCAGGCGGACTATTCTGACGAAGATGATCCGTCAGTCTATTTGGAGCGCGTCCTCACGGGGCTAAGCATGGAGTAACGCAACGGCGACCCTGAGCCATTTTTCGAAAGCTGAGAGCAGTGATATCGACACTCAGTTTCGAAAGCGAATTGTTGCACGATGAGCCGTCACCTTGCTTGAAGTGCATGTTGCCGAACGCGCATGGAGTAAGGTGGCTGCAATAGCAACACCGAACCTGAAGTGATGGGCGTTTGACCGTTCAAAGCGCGGGCGCAACAGTCTTAGTTCAAAGGGGGCGCGCGCTCGCTGCGCGCGCCCTGCGCCGGCTGGAAGCGAGCACATGGCTCTTCTGCGAAGGCCGCGACGCCGTGAGACATACGCCATCGGAGGGCACCGTGGCCCCGCTATGCGGCGTGGCCATTAACGAGCAGCAGCGACATCCGCCGCGTTTGGCCGTCCGGCAAGCCCGGAGCGCGGAGCAGCAGTTCTGCAGCTAGCACGGAGGGAACGAGAAGGCTCAATGTTCCTTTGTCTGAAATATACGCCGCTGTGCAACGAGATCTGCTGAAATAGCCAAGTTTGCGCGTCGGATGACCAGACACGATTCGTTTCGGCGCTCGTACGGTTATTGCAGGGGCAATTGCACAGCGACAATTAAGTCTTGCAAGAGCAACCTATGCAGCCAACTCTCGTCTATGCGATTTGCAGCTTTAACGACATTCCGAGCCGCCAGGCCATCGGATTTCATCTTATGGTCCTCGAAGATGACGGCAATCACCGGCCGTGGCCCATCATTGTGGTGCGATGGGGCAAGAAGGTGCTTGGCTATGTCAATAAATGCCCGCACCACAGCGTCAATTTGGACTGGGAGCAGAACGAATTCCTCGATCCAAACGGTATCCGGCTGATGTGCGGCAAGCACGGTTCGACCTTCGAACTCGGCACCGGGCGGTGCGTCGAAGGTCCATGTCAAGGTAGAGCGCTTACGCCGATCGCGTTGGTAGTTGTGGATGGCGACATCTGCGCCGTCGGTGTGCATCTCGCGGAGGACGATGCATGAGCCAACAACTGAAGACCGCCCTCAGACCGGGCGGTTCTCGTTGCGGTTTTTCACAGCCTCCATCCTCTTTAGTCCGTCGTCATACGAGATTTCCTCATAGGATAGATCGAGATCCCTTGTGGCATCGAGGAGGTAATCAAGCTTGCCGGCCGGATCGAGCTTCTTGATGTCGTCCTTGTTCAGCCCGACCAAGTCCATCATCTCCTTCCAAACCGTGGATTCATCGCAGGGTAAGACGTGGAAGTTAATATCGCCGAGCTTAACTCGATACTTCGCCAGCAAATCGATGTTGTTGCAGAAAATGAAATAGCTGCCGATTGGGCTCAAGGCACCGTCGAGGACGGTCGCGACGTCAACAAGATACGCGAAGGAATGTAGGTAGCCGGCCAGCACGGGGATAGTGCGTTCTCCGTTTTGGGCGATCGTCAGAACCTGCTCAATGGAATAGTCTGGCGGTCGTTTCTCGTCCGCGACCTGAGTCTGGAACTTTAGTGCGACGTCGCCGCGAAAGCCGAACCGGCCCGGCTTGGTGGTCGCGCCTTTGAATACGGCGTTGAGAAGGCGGCTCTCCTTCTCAAGTCTGCCGAGTGCAGTGTTCTCGATAGCGGTCATTAAATCTGTCCTTGATCTATGCTCTTCACCGACGCGTTGTCGGAGCCAGATGCGATGCAAATTGCCTGCCGTCGCCTGCGTGGCGGCGTTCAGTGAAGCTCGGAAAGAAAACGCGCCGGTGGCAGGCACCGCCTTACGTGCCTTGTCAGGAACCCGACATCCGTTGCCAGCCAAGGGGCGCGGAAATGAGCATCATCAGGCGTCTGCGCGCTGGCACGTGACTTGCTCTTAGCTGGGCCTAAGCTGACGAGGCAAAGACGTGATCAACCTGACCGATAGCGCAGTCAATGCAATCAAGAGCGCGATTTCATCTTCGGAGCGGCGGGCGGGTGGTCTGCGCGTCATGATCGAAGCAGGCGGCTGCAATGGATTCAAATACAAGATGGGCATCGCCGATGAGCCAAAGCCTGACGACACCGTGATCGACTGCGATGGGCTCAAGGTGTTTGTCGATAGCAAGAGCCGAGAGCATCTGGCCGGCACAACCATCGATTTCGTGCTGGCACCGGAGAGCTCTGGCTTTACCTTTCATAACCCGAACGCGGCCACCAACTGCTCCTGTGGAAAATCATTCGGCTGATGGAAACATTGATCAGGCGATAAGGAAAGGGCAATGAACCACACCGGCCGAACCAGACCGACAGAAGAACTCGTCGATCCCCACGATGCGAGAGGGTCCCGTTCGCTGCGCGAACGAAGAGATCGGACCCAATCGCCAAGCCGAAGCTGGCGCCTGTTAGCTGATCGGCACGATAGCAGCATGCTCTTGGCGCGGCTCGACAATGCTGGCAAGCCGTACAAGCTTCCGAGCGTGAGTCTAGAAGGGATTCGGGGGCACCTGGTAGGTAAGATCGGAGGTTTGGATCGCCTGGTCCTCGTTGTTGCTGCAGGCGGGGTGGTGCAGTGAGCGAGAATCGAGCGCCGATTTACCTCGATAACAATGCAACGACGCGAACTGATCCATCCGTCGTGCAAACCATGTTGCCTTTCTTCACTGAGCAATTCGGCAATGCCTCGTCCGCGCATGCCTTTGGCAACGAGGCCGCAATTGCGGTGAGGCAGGCACGGAGAAGCTTGAGCGGCCTGCTGGGTAGTGCATACGATCACGAAATCGTCTTCACCTCGGGAGGGACCGAAGCCAATAATGCCGCAATCCTCTCGGCACTTGCAACCCAGGAAGGTCGAGACGAGGTTGTCACCACTTCGGTTGAGCACTCCGCCGTACTTGCGCTAACGGAGCAATTGGCGGCAAGGGGAGTCAAGACGCGCATTATTGCCGTAGATGCTTGCGGCCGGCTCGACATCGAGGCGTTTCGCTGCGCGCTTGGGCCACGCACAGCGATTGCCTCGGTTATGTGGGCCAATAACGAGACCGGAACGATATTTCCCGTGAAGTGTCTGGCCGGGTGGACCCGTGAGGCGGGAGCGCTATTTCACACAGATGCGGTGCAGGCCATTGGTAAAGTACGCTTAAACCTAAAGGACAGCACGATCGACATGCTTTCACTATCCGCGCACAAACTGCACGGCCCGAAGGGGGTAGGTGCGTTATATTTGCGTAAAGGGACAAAATTCCAGCCGCTGATCTGCGGCGGATCACAGGAACGAGGGCGGCGCGCTGGGACCGAGAATATTCCCGGAATCGTCGGACTAGGAAAAGCTGCCGAACTTGCGGCGGAGCGGCTTGAACCCGAGCGCATCCGCATTGGCGCGTTACGTGACCGCCTTGAGCAGGGAATTTTGCGCAATGGCGAGTGCGTTGTGCTTGGCGACATTCGCAATCGTTTGGCGAATACGACTAATATTGCCTTCGACCATCTCGAAGGTGAAGCGATTGCCCACCGTCTTAACCGGGCGGGCATCGCCGTATCGCTCGGGTCAGCCTGCAGGTCGGGCTCAATGCAGCCATCGCATGTTCTGCGTGCCATGCAGGTGCCTGCGTGGCGGATGCACGGCGCCGTGCGCTTTTCTCTTTCGCGCGAAACCTCCCTCGCCGAAGTCGATGAGGCCGTGTGCGCTGTGTCAGATATCGTGACTCGCATGCGCGCCAGCTCCCGCGCCACGGTCAGGGAGCAGACCTCGTGAAAATCATGATCCGCCGCTCTCCGGACACGGGCTTGTCAATCTACGTGCCAAAAAAGGATATCGAAGAGTCAATCGTGGCCTCCGAGTACGAGACCCTATGGGGCGGCTGGATCAAAGTCGCTAACGGTTGGGTGCTCGATTTGCCCGAGATGGCGAGCGACACACGGTTACCGATCACAATCGACGCGAAGAAGCGGGATGAGAGCGGCGACGATCCATGAAGCGCTCACGGAGATGAGCGCTGTCGATGCGGCGGATGCAAGGGTTACTCTCGCGGACCTTGGCGCCCGCCCTGGGGACCGAGATCATTGTCGTCTCTCTCGTCCTGGCATCAGGGAATTGAAAATGCGATGTGCTGAGCACACCAGATGCATCGGTCGGCTTATTCGCCGGTAAGTCGGCGCTGTCTCGGGGCTTTGGGGGTCGACTGGCTGCGGCGCAGCATATCAAGATCAGCAAACGTCGGCCCGCCGCGACGGCATTGATGAGGCGGGGTTTACTCAGCCAGTCGGGACAAGGCGATTGCACCATCATCTTTGGCCCTCATTGCTGCCTGTCATATTCGGACGCGTGTTGCCCTAGTATTGGCCTTATGATGTCCGGCTTCCCCAGTTCGGATCGGGCCAATTGAGAGCGGCAGCGCGCGAAAGCCCGTTCAGATGAGCTGGATCGGGGCGAGCCCCGCGAGAGTGAAAAGCACACGAGATGGAGCCCCGAGTGAGAATGGCGACGCATCTGTCGCTTTGCCAACAAGCTCATCATTGCTGTCTTGCAAGTGCCAACGCTATCGCTGCGCCTACTAGGTGTACTGTGGTTGCATTCGCATCATCCTCGCCACGGCATGCAAGTTGCTAATCTTCCTGAAGCGCGCTCTAGGATGATCTGTGGGCGTCGATGCTTGCAGGGGAGTGATCTCGGTCGTGGAGCGCGGAAAATATATCAAAGCAGCGGTCAATAGCGGGAAGATCATGCAGTCCATAACCGAGCATAAGGGCTGCCGCGCTTCGGCGAAGACCGGGCGGGCGAGCTGCGGCTCGCAGGCCGGCCGAGGCGATCTGCCGGTCGAAATCTGGGAAAGGGTGAAAAACCATCCCTGTTACAGCGAGGATGCGCACCATCATTACGCTCGCATGCATGTCGCGGTCGCACCTGCCTGCAATATCCAGTGCAATTACTGCAACCGAAAATACGACTGCGCCAATGAATCGCGTCCGGGTGTGGTGAGCGAGAAGCTCACCCCTGAGCAGGCAGTGAGAAAAGTGATCGCGGTCGCGACGACCATTCCGCAGATGACGGTACTTGGCATCGCTGGTCCCGGCGATGCCCTGGCCAATCCAGCAAAGACGTTCAAAACGCTCGCGTTGGTCACCGAGGCTGCTCCTGACATCAAGCTGTGTCTGTCAACCAACGGACTAGCGCTGCCAGACTATGTCGATACCATCGTGAGGGCCAAAGTTGACCACGTCACCATCACCATCAACATGGTCGATCCTGAAATCGGAGCCAAGATTTATCCATGGATCTTCTTCAACCACAAGCGATACACCGGCATCGAGGCGGCAAGGATACTCACCAATCGCCAGCTTCAAGGGCTCGAGATGCTTAGCGAACGGGGCATTTTGTGCAAGATCAACTCGGTGATGATCCCCAATATCAATGATGACCACCTGGTCGAGGTCAACAAGGCGGTCACGTCGCGCGGTGCCTTCCTTCACAATATCATGCCGCTGATCTCCGTACCCGAGCACGGAACAGCATTTGGCCTCAACGGTCAGCGCGGTCCGACGGCTCAAGAATTGAAGACGCTGCAAGATGCTTGCGAAGGGAAGATAAACATGATGCGGCATTGCCGGCAGTGCCGCGCTGATGCGGTCGGTCTACTCGGCGAGGATCGCAGCGCGGAGTTCACCAATGATCAGGTGATGAAAATGGACGTCCATTATGACCTGGAGATGCGCAAGGCTTATCAAAAAAGGGTAGAGAATGAGCGCGTCTCCAAAGTCGCGGCCGGTCAAAAGGAGTTGGCGGGAGTCTCCGGAGAGATGAGCGCGATCACTGTTCTAGTAGCCGTCGCAACTAAGGGCTCGGGATTGATCAACGAGCACTTTGGACATGCAAAGGAATTCCAACTGTACGAGCTCTCCACATCCGGCGCCAAGTTCGTCGGGCTACGTCGTGTGGAGGGTTACTGCCAGGCCGGCTATGGCGAGGAAGATAGGCTATCCGTGATCATGCGCGACATCCGTGACTGCCACGCGGTCTTCGTGGCTAAGATCGGCGGCTGCCCCAAGAGCGGCCTGATCAAGGCTGGGATCGAGCCGGTCGATCAATTCGCCTATGAGTACATTGAGAAGTCGACGATCGCTTGGTTCAGGGCCTATGTCGGCAAAGTAAAGCGCGGGGAGATCCAGCATGTGCAGCGCGGCGTGCCCCCGCGTTGGCCTGGAGATCGGATCTCTGCGGCGTAAGGAGGAATATGTGCCATTCAAAATCATCGCCTCGCAGTGCACGAGCTGCTCAGCTTGCGAGCCTTTATGCCCGAACGTTGCTATTTCGGAGAAGGGGGGGAACTTTGTCATTGAAGCGGCGAAATGCAGCGAATGCGTGGGGCATTTTGACGAACCGCAATGTGCCGCTGCCTGTCCGGTCGACAACACCTGCGTGGTTGACAGGGCCTTGCCTCGCTACCAGGCGCCCGTCTGAAGTGAGGAGCCTGACCGGCAATGCAATCGCTGGTGCTGAACACGTCCCAAACGTCGCGCTGCGAACTGGCGGCTCCGCAGGCGCCGGCGTCTGCTCTTACGGACGGTGGCCGCTCTGGATTCCTGCGATGGGGCTGTTGCTGGCGGGCAGCACAGCCTGGCGACATTTCGGCGCTCGAGGGCGCCTCGTGATGCGGAGCAGAGTGTCCCCTCGGCGTGCCCCCGCGCCGTCGGTGCATGAGGAGCGAAATATGAACAGAATTCTCCGGGATAGCGACGCCGTCGAGCTAAGCGACCCACCCGCCTTCAGCTTTGGCCAAAAGCTTCGCGCCAATCGCGTCATCCGGAATGATGGCACCTATCCCGGCAAGGAGATCGGAGACGTCTTGGTCAAGAAGGGGGAGGTGGGCTACGTCGTCTCGATCGGCACGTTCTTGCAGCAATTCTACATCTACGGCGTGGAGTTTTTGGAAAGCGGCTACCGCGTTGGCATGAAACGCAAGGAACTTGAGCCAGTGGATGCAGGCGAGGAGGTCGATGATTTGCCACTACCGGAGGAGTCATGACTCAGCGAGGTTTTCCAAAATATTGGTGGGGCCAGCGGGGTAAACCGACAGCCGACCTGATCAAGCACCGCTCATCGGTCGATACGGAGACGGACGGAGCTTCGCTCGCCGCCAGGCCGAGCCGCCAGACCGTCATCGATACTCTCAACAACAAAGCGCATGAGCCTATCTTTATCGTTGATTTTGGTGAGGAGCTGCTCATCTGCTGGAGTTCAAGAGAACATCAAAAGGCATTGAAGGGAGGCTTTCATCATGAATTCCGCACTGATGAGGAAAGTAAAACCGGGGTTGGCGCGTCATCCCAACGAGCTTGATCGCAAACGGATCGAACGCGGCTTGAGCGCGCGGAAGCGCTATCTCTACGTCTCGCCAAACGTGACGCCCGTGTGGGGCGGCTACTGCATCGAGAGTCCCTGCTGCTCGCGCAATATCGACAAGGATGGCGCGCTCGTCGATGTCGCGCTGATCCTTTATGATGGCGTGACCGGGATCTGGAAGCTGTTTCGCAAAAATCATGCGGGGGGAGTCTGGGAATTTTACAGCCTCTATCATCGCTTGATCCCTGCAATCGACGAATTGAATGCGGATCCTGAGCGCCTGTTCTGGCAATGAAGGACCACCGTCCCCGAGGATAGAAGAACGACGATGGCGATCACGACCGAGGAATTGATCGAGATCGAACGGCTGCTTGCTGCCGATAGCGACGGCATGGGTCCCTTTGTCCAGCTGCGCCGCGGGCGGGGCGTGATGCGTGAGTTCGACACTCAACGCGGGCGACCGGGATCGCATTGGCCAAAGGAATGTTGGGCCGTGAGCAATGAGCCGGCCGAATACGGCGCAGTGCTGTGCAAGCCTACCGATGATGTCTTGGAGTGGTGTCGCATGGTCGAGCAGTGCTACGACGCGCATCTGCAATCACGTGAAGGAGTCCCGCTAAGATATTCGAAATCGACCACATTACAGTCGAGCTTGTCGGGTGTCAGCTCGTGATCGTAAGCGGCCAAAATAAGGAATCGGTATGAGCTTGCAACAAATCATCATCCACGTCCGCTTCGCCCCGAATGGGCGGGTGATACAAATCGGCCAGCGTCCAGGGAAGCTCACTCCGAACGGGTGGTTCGATGTCCTCAACACCCGTGCCAGCTCGGCTTATCAGCCGCTCGCTCGTGGCCGCGGGGTATTCCGGTTGAGCCGAACTGCTGTCGATACCTTAAAGCAGGAAACGGCGGGGCCGGGTTGAGCGAACCGGTAACCGCGATTTGATGAGTGAACAGATCGAGGGCGACGCCGTCTCTCCGGCCGACATTATTGTTCTGAGCGAGGCCATGGCATTCAATCGCTGATAGCGGCGAGAACGTCGGCATTGCCGCAACTTCCCTCAATTGTGAGGCGCGCTATGACGCATTTGGTGTGCAACTTGCTCTTCGAGAAAGTTGATCGGGGGGATTGTTGCATGAATGAGAGGTCTCGATGCCGGGAGAAGAGGTTGTCATTGATCAGCAGGCGACCTTCGGACGTGAAGGTGCCTATCGCTCATCTCAGCGACGACAGCGAGTAAGGCGCCCGACCATTCCGACTGCCTTCGCAAGCGGGAGTTGGTGTCAGCAGGTGTCCATGCGCCAATGGACGGTCATCGTTGGACATTGCGGGCGGCTATGCGCTCACATCTCATCCCGACAGCTGAAATTCACTATCAGAGGATAGGCGCGTGAACTCAGAAAAAGAATTTCATCTCCCTCAACTCTATAGGCACCATGTCTTTGCGTGCAACACGCAGCGTCCGCCAAACCATCCCCACGGCAGTTGTGGCGCCTCCGGCGCGCAAGCTCTGTGGGATCGAATGGGCAAGGCGATCGAAGCGCAAGGCCTCGACGATATTGGCTTCGCGACTGCGGGCTGCCTTGGCTTTTGTAACTCTGGTCCTTTGCTGGTTGTCTATCCCGACGGAGTCTGGTATCGCGCGACCACGCCTGAGGATGTCGACGAGATCGTCATATCCCACCTCAAGCACGGCCAACGTGTCGACCGGCTTGTGATAGTGCTCAAGCGAAGCTAGAGGCGTCGCTTGGCGGCCGCTTGCCGGGTTAGCTAGCATGGTCGGCTCGACGTTGGGGGGCGGATCGTCTGAGATTAACCGGGCACTTCGCGGCCAAGATTAGGCTGTCAGCGGCGTATCGCCTTCTTATCAGGCAAATGGGAAAATGGCTTCGGTCTTAAGCGTGGCGAAACAGACGTATGATCATATTCTGAGTCGACGTTTGTGTAATGTTACTCACGTGCTGCGCGATTCGTAACTTGCAGCGCGAGCAACGCCAGCGGTTCCCTCTCTTGCGAGCTGACGCGTCGATGGCGCGTCAGCCGGCTTTCCGTGTCAGTCCGGCGAGAGTAGGAGACGAGCTCGATGATCCTGCTGGGATCCGAGTTTATCAAACGGCCTCTCCACTCTGGCTCTGCTCTAACGTCAGAACTTGTAAGCGACGCCGCCGCTGACGAGCCATGGATCAATATGGGCGCGGCCCGTAACGGCAATCGCATTGTTTAAGGTGGCCGAGTACTCCGGCCGCAGCCACAGCTTTTTAACGTCAAAGTTGAGGCCCCAGTGGCGATCGAGCATGTAATCGAAACCGAATTGGACTGCCGCGCCGAATTGGTTTTTGATGTTTAGATCCGTGACGGAAAGCCCGGCGAGCGAAGTATTGGCTGCCGATTGGTTGAAGAATACAGTGTAGTTGATGCCCGCGCCGACATAGGGCTTAAGCGGCCCAAAATCGGTGAAGTGATATTGCAGGGTCAGTGTAGGAGGCAAGAGCCAGGCTTTGCCGATATCGAGCCCTGTGAGCGCGCCATTGCCGCTGACGTGATGGCTGGTCACGCCGAGAATGAGCTCGGCGGCTAAGTTAGCTGTGAAGAAATAGGTGATGTCGAGCTCTGGTATAGCTTGATCGCTGATCGAAAGCCCAGAGTTGGGTGATGACAGCAACGGCGTCCCTGGAACGTTGACGGAACTGCCTGCGGTATCCGGCAAAACGCCAAGCACGCGCAGGCGGATCATCCACGGGTTGCGGGGTTCAATAGGGGGAGCTTTATAGTAGACCGGCGCCGGACCCAGATCAGCACCACGTACCGAGTTGCTGGCCAACGAGGTCGCTAGCGCGAAGACCGATACAGTTGCCAGGACTGTTCTTGCTCTCATCGAATTCTCCATTCCAAAAGTCGCGCGAGAAGCCGCGCAAGGTCTCTGTCACACATAAGGAACGGCGAAAGATTTGATACCAATCAAATATGGGAGCGATCGTGCCGCTCAGTTGCATCAGGATCACAGCTGCGAAACACGTTTTGCTAAAGGAAATACTCGCGCCAAGCAAGCCGCAAGTCGAGAACGTCATTCTTCTGGTGTGATCGTCCGGAACAGGCTCATTCGCTTGATCCCATCTTCGGGCAGCGCGTGCGAGTTGCTTGGTGCAGGCATCCCTGGAGATGCTCCTGCGTCTGGTGGCCAAGCAGCGACAGCGCGGGCTCGCGATCGAGCCCGGCACATCGTATTCCGTCTAAGTCGATCAACGGTCGTCGTATCAGGAGTGGATCACTCACCATCAATGCGAGTGCGCTCGCCGCGTCGATAGAATCGAGATTGACTTCGCCCGACTTGACACGAGGCGCGGCTCGGTTGAACCAGGAGCCGACGGGCATATTGCGAAAGAAGCTGCGCAATTCGTCCGCATGCCATGGCTCCTTCAAGATGTCCTGGACGACCACGTCATGACCGGCGGACTTTAGCGCTTGAATCTGACGCGCGTTCGTGGCGCAGCCGGGCTTCTGATAAAAGATGATTGTAGCCACGGCGTACCTATGTAGGCGTGCTATGCTGGGCGAATAGCACAGGGCTGCTGCTTCCCGGGAGCCATTCGAAGTTCTTGATAGTCAACGTCAATATCAGCGCATGGTGCGCCCTCAGCGAATTTGCAAAGCCGCTGGCCCGTCTCATTTTGACTCCGTCCGGCATCTTTACTCCTCACATGGCTGAGCTTGCGCGAGCGGCAGCAAGTTCTGTTCCACAATGGCGGCATCGGCTAAGTCAGCCTATTTGGCTGTTGGCGTTCATGTTTGCGATTGTTTGTTCGTTGTCTGACAGCCGGGCAGATCTTGTCAGATCCAAAACAGCCTACGATCGCGCGCCGGCTGGTTGCTTTTGGAAACGTAATCAGAAGCTTAAGGTGCCGGGTTAGACCTTGGCACGGCTGTTGCTGATAAGCGGCAGCAACACTGAGTGAGGGCTGAGTGCACGCCGACGTGTAAGGCGAGCGATGCGCTCCTTCCCTTGAACCCGTGTGCCCCCGCTTCTGCGAGGGAAGCAAAGCTCGCAAAAGAAGCGCGCAACGTTTGGCAAATCGGTTGATGGAGAGCAGCATGGCTTCACTAAGACAAATCGCCTTCTACGGGAAGGGCGGAATCGGCAAGTCCACCACTTCGCAGAACACGCTAGCGGCGCTGGCAGAGATGGGTCAGAAGATCCTGATTGTAGGGTGCGATCCGAAAGCGGACTCGACTCGCCTTATTCTGCACGCCAAGGCTCAAGACACGATTTTGAGTCTTGCCGCGAGCGCCGGCAGCGTGGAGGATCTAGAGCTCGAGGACGTAATGAAGGTTGGCTACCAGGACATTCGCTGCGTTGAGTCCGGTGGCCCTGAGCCAGGTGTCGGCTGCGCCGGCCGCGGTGTCATCACCTCGATCAATTTTCTTGAAGAGAACGGAGCCTACGAGAACATTGACTATGTTTCTTACGATGTGCTTGGCGACGTTGTTTGCGGTGGCTTTGCGATGCCAATCCGCGAAAACAAGGCGCAGGAGATCTACATCGTGATGTCTGGTGAAATGATGGCAATGTATGCCGCAAACAATATTTCCAAGGGGATCCTGAAATACGCGAACTCAGGTGGGGTGCGGTTGGGCGGCCTGATCTGCAACGAGCGGCAGACCGACAAGGAATTGGAACTGGCGGAAGCGTTGGCCAAGAAGCTTGGCACTCAACTGATCTACTTCGTGCCGCGTGACAATGTGGTGCAGCATGCAGAGCTGCGTCGCATGACGGTGCTTGAATATGCACCCGATTCCAAGCAGGCTGATCACTATCGGAAACTAGCGGCCAAGGTTCACAATAATGGCGGCAAGGGCATCATCCCGACCCCGATCTCAATGGATGAGCTCGAGGACATGCTGATGGAGCATGGCATTATAAAGGCCGTGGATGAATCAATCATCGGCAAAACCGCCGCCGAACTCGCAGCCTCGTAAAGGCCGCGAGTCGCCGCCTTGCGAAGGCGTGCGACAGATGCCGGTCTCCCTCACCCCCCTTCCCGGGGGGGGCCGGCATACTGACGATCGGCCGCGAAAACCAGAGTGCGCCGTGACGAACCACGCATTGTGAAAAACCGCAGAGTTATGTCCGAGCCGCACGTCCTTCCGTTCACGACTGCCTGTGCTGCTGACGCCAATAGCCAGTTGCACAAGGGAATTTCAACCTACCGGCTGCTCACCGGTGAACATCCTGCAAATGCCGATATCGCCATCGACAGCAATCTCGATCGCCATGCCCTGGCGTCTATCCTGGCGGCTGCCACGATGGATGGTGGCTGTCTGTCTGAGAAAGTTGGCCTGTCCGGCGTTGAATTGGCGGTCTTACTGGAGCAGCACTTTCTCCCAACCGGGATCAGGGCCCCGGAGCAGGCCGCGCCCTTCAAGCGGGAAGAGGATGAGGAGATCGCAATGCTTCGCGATCTGTTGCTCAAGCATCGCTCGACGGAAGGGGATATCGGCCGGTGGCTGGCTGCGATGATCGCGCGCCGCGCCATGGAGCCGGACCATCTTTGGGAAGCTCTCGGCTTGCGTGATCGTGGCGAACTCTCGCTCGTGATGAGCCGGCATTTCGCGCCGCTCGCCGCGAGCAATGTCAACAATATGCGTTGGAAGCGCTTCTTCTACCGCATGCTTTGCGAGGACGAAGGCCTTGCGATGTGCACGACACCCGTGTGCAATCAATGTAACGAATTCAACATCTGTTTCGGTGAAGAAAGCGGTGAGAGCCGGATGGCCGAGCGTCGGCGCGATTTGCTGTTGCAGGCCGCAGCATGGCCGGCTGTGTCCAGCGGCCGGGCATCTGAAACGCCAGGAGAGACCGCAGTCGCATCGTTATCCGAAAAGGCTTCACCGCATTTGTAGGCCGCAGGTCGGAGGAGGGCGCGGATCACCAACTTGGATGCGAGCGGACGGCCGTGTGGTTAAGGCGGCAAGATCGAGTGCTAGGCTACAGTTCACCCGTGTTGGTGCGCCGCAACGGACCTGTCGCACCAAAGGGCAACGCGTTCGGCCTCATAGCGCTGTCGCATTTGCCACGATGCATTTGCTGAACAAGGTCATAAAGAGAAGCGTGACTTCTTGCACTAGGTCGGCCGTTAGGATCACAAAGACTGCGGCGGTAACGGCGGGCGCGGTCAACAAAAACATCGCGTCCGCGCAATTATCGAAGCAGATCTTCCGCTTACCATGATGGAGTGCCGCACGGACCCGGGAAAGAGGCGCCGACGCGAGGGTCGACGCAAGGGTGTCGATGAAATATGTGGTCCCTTGCCACAATATCCATGCCGTCTTCGGGCTGTGTAGTCATCAGGAGCTAACGATGGAAAAGGTCAACCAAGTGTTAGGATATACCGGGCCCGCGAACTTCAGGTGTCAGTCATGAGAAGTCTTTCCGCGCCGTCACCGAGTTCTCATCAGATTGAGCGCAACCGCAAAACCCGCGGGCGCGTTGTCGTTACTGTTTCGGATCCGCTCAATGTGGGCGCTCACCAGAGCTAAACCGAAGGAGAATATTCGATGATCAGCTCATCCCCAGCAACCGGTATTCTAGATCGACTCGGCAAGGCCTCATCGGCAGAGGAGTTTTTTTCGCTGCTTGGCGTCGAGTACGACCCTAAGATCGTGAATGTCGCGCGCCTTCACATTTTGAAGCGCATGGGACAATACCTCGCACAGGAGAAATTTGCTGGTGCCGCAGAGCCGGAAATCAGAACTCGATGCAAGGCGATGCTGGAACGGGCATATGGAGATTTCGTGGCATCGTCACCGATCGACGAGCGAGTGTTCAAGGTTTTGAAGGATGCCGTCTCAGACTCCAAGAAGGCTGCGGCCTTCGTTCCTTTGAGCGAGTTGAAGTGACCTAGCGTTCCACTGTAAGCGAAGTCTGTCCGGCGGACGCCGAGGCGCTCCGTTAATGCGGCTTTCTATTTATCGCGGCAAGTCTCTTAGTCATGGCCCGGCCAACGGCTGTCGTATTCCCGACCCATGTCCGGATTATTCGTGACCAGGTATCAGCAGCTGTTTGATGTGTGGCGCAAGCCAATACGTCCCACTGACTTCAATCGTCTTTGCAACTGGTACGACACTTGCTGTTGTCCTGCTGATCTGATCATCGATGCCGACAGATGGTGGCGCCCGCGGTGAGTTTGAAGGAGGACCCATGATGCTGCTTACATTGCCTGCCGAGCCCCCCTGCGGCATCATATCGAGGCCTACGATGCCGTCAGGTCTGTTCGCAACGGTCTTTGACGCGGTCGCAGTTTCGTAGTGACGGTGAGATGGTAGTCAATAATAGGTGTCCCCTTCGCGCGGCTCTTGCGGCGGCTATGCACAGTAGCGTCCGCATCAAATCGGCCCCCGATCCCGCTCAAATGTGTCTGCATCTCATCGCAGATAGAAACTGCGCTACGAAAAGTGGTGCCCTCCTCCCACACGGAGTGCCAGCGCTGGAGGCTCGGCACGGTCGCGTGACAGAAGCCTTGCCAGGACCTCCATCGATGGTACCGGCGAGGCGCCGCGAACGGACTAGTCAACTAAGGCATGGAAGTGGCCGGTCAGGATCACCTCGTCCTGGCCGGCCACGGTGGCGCTCGTCGAGCCCGGCACCCAAGGATTCAGTTTGCAAGATCCCTCCAAAGCCGGCCGAATGGGTGCGCCAATTGCGACGACGCGTATTGTGGTGCGACTGGTCCGAGCGCGCAGGCGGGCAGAGCAGCCAGCCACTTGCCGGCCAAAAGTGAACTTCGGTTAACGAAAGCGAAAAAGCAACCCGTGGCGCGGGCGCGCCTATCTCCAGAGGAATTTAGACTATGAGCAAGGTCAGCAAAACGGCGATGCCAGCAGGGGCCGGCCGCGGAGCAGCCAAAAAAGAACTGCCGGAGCACTTCAAGTCGTACAAGCACGTCTGGGTCTTCGTCGAGCTGGAGCGGGGCCAAGTGCATCCCGTTTCCTGGGAGCTCATGGGTGCGGGGCGTGGTCTTGCCGACAGGCTAAAGGTGAATCTTGCCGCTGTCGTTGTCGGTCCGGAGGGGCAGCACACACGCAACGCCGCACTTGAAGCCTTTTGCTACGGCGCCGATCTGGCCTATCTCGTGAGCGACAATGTGTTGTCGGATTACCGCAACGAATCTTATACGAAAGCGCTCACCGAACTCGTCAACACCTACAAGCCCGAGATATTACTGTTGGGTGCCACGACGCTTGGTCGCGATCTCGCAGGTTCCGTGGCGACGAATCTATCGACGGGGCTTACTGCCGACTGCACCACGCTGGACGTGGACGCCGACGGTTCACTTGCGGCGACGCGGCCAACTTTTGGCGGCTCGTTGCTCTGCACAATCTATACCTTGAATTACCGCCCGCAGATGGCCACGGTCCGCCCGCGAGTGATGCCGATGCCTGCACGCGTTATGCGCGATGCCGCTCGTATCGTCGTTCATCCGCTCGGCCTTGTAGAAGACGATATAGTCACGAAAGTATTGTCCTTCCTACCCGACCGCGATGCAGAAACTTCCACTCTGGCCTATGCCGATGTTGTGGTTGCGGGCGGCCTTGGACTGGGATCGCCTGAGAACTTCCGGTTGGTACGCGAGCTCGCAGCTCTGCTTGGGGCTGAATATGGCTGCTCGCGTCCTCTCGTGCAAAAGGGCTGGGTTACGTCTGACCGGCAAATCGGTCAGACAGGCAAAACCATCCGGCCGAAGCTCTATATTGCCGCGGGCATTTCCGGTGCGATCCAGCACCGGGTCGGCGTCGAGGGCGCGGATCTGATCGTCGCCGTTAACACGGACAAAAACGCTCCGATCTTCGACTTCGCCCATCTCGCGATCGTCAGTGATGCTATGCAATTGTTGCCAGCCCTGACGGCTGCATTTCGCGCGCGGCTTCTGCCAGATTCGCGCGCCAGGATCGCGGTCTAGAGGAGATATTGATGATTGAAGAGAGATTCGATGCGATCGTGGTCGGAGCCGGTATGGCCGGCAACGCGGCGGCATTGACGATGGCCAAACAGGGCATGAAGGTGCTGCAGCTCGAGCGGGGCGAATATCCCGGATCGAAAAATGTGCAGGGGGCCATCCTCTATGCCGACATGATGGAAAAGCTGATCCCCGAGTTTCGAGAGGAGGCGCCACTCGAACGCCACCTGATCGAACAGCGGTTCTGGATGATGGACGATCGCTCGCATGTCGGCATGCACTACCGTTCGGAGGACTTCAACGAGCAGAGGCCGAACCGCTATACGATTATACGCGCCCAGTTTGACAAATGGTTTTCTTCAAAGGTGCGGGAAGCTGGCGCGATCGTGCTTTGCGAGACCACCGTCACAGAGCTCGCGCAGGACGATCGTAACAGGGTCGTCGGTGTTCGTACAGATCGCCGTGACGGCGAGATACATGCTGACGTCGTCGTTCTGGCCGAAGGGGTCAATGGCTTGCTCGGCACGCGTGCGGGCCTGCGCGCCCGTCCGGCACCCGATAACGTTGCGCTCGCGGTGAAGGAAATGCACTTCTTGCCCCGTGAAACCATCGAAGCACGCTTCAATCTTAAGGGGGATGAAGGCGTCGTGATAGAGGCTGCCGGTACCATTTCCCGCGGCATGACCGGGATGGGTTTCATCTACGCCAACAAAGAGTGCATTTCGCTTGGCATCGGTTGTCTCGTCGCCGACTTCCAACGCACGGGCCAAACGCCGTATGGCCTGCTCGATGAATTCAAAAGGCATCCCTCTGTGGCGCCACTGATAGCAGGGTCCGAAGTAAAGGAATATTCGGCGCATCTCATTCCCGAAGGCGGTTACAAATCGATCCCACAGCTTTATGGGGAGGGCTGGGTCGTCGTGGGCGATGCCGCCCAACTCAACAATGCCGTTCATCGTGAGGGCTCCAATCTCGCGATGACATCGGGCCGTATCGCGGCCGAAGCGATAGGTCTGGTCAAATCGCGCGGCGAACCGATGAGTGCAACAAATCTCTCAATCTACAAAAAGATGTTGGACGATTCTTTCGTCATCAAAGATCTCAAGAAGTACAAGGATTTGCCACCCCTCATGCATACCCACTCCGAAAATTTCTTTCTCACTTATCCGCAGCTTATCTCCAAGGCGATGCAGAACTTTGTGCGCGTCGATGGTACGCCCAAGGTTGAGAAGGAGAAGGCGAGCCTCAAATCCTTTGTCAAGACGCGGTCATGGTCAGGTCTGGTCGGCGATGCTTACCGTTTTGCCAGGGCCTGGCGGTGATCGCGACAGTGTGAAGTCCAACAGTGGAAGGCAAAAGCATGAATGTCGAACCCTCCGTGCGCGTCGAAGACAAGCTGTACTACAACCGTTATCTTGTCGACGCCGGGCACCCTCACGTCAGGGTACGTGCGCACAAGACGCCATCGCCGCAGCTCCTCACACTTTTGAAGGCCTGCCCGGCGCGATGCTACGAGCTCAACGACAACGGCCAGGTCGAAGTTACAGTTGATGGCTGCATTGAATGCGGTACCTGCCGCGTGATCGCCGAGCCGACCGGCGACATCGAATGGAGCCACCCGCGCGGCGGATATGGTGTTCTGTTCAAGTTTGGGTGATGACAGAGCGAAGGGTGGTGCGGCGTTAGCCGACGCAATCTCACTGTATCTGTGGCGCGCTCACTGTCACCTGCATAGCGCCGGGTTGTTTGAGAAGACACCCGTCATCGCAACGCGACGCAAGACGTGACATGCAGATAAGCAGCAAAAGGCTCGTTGTGGCGCCACTGAGTAGCGCCACGATGCCGTCGATCTGATGGCAGAGAAAAGATCAGTCTCCTGCCTGAGGGGAGGCAGGCCCAGCGGCCTCGAGTGCGATCGCCACTGACTGTGTGATCGCAGCAAAGCGCACGGCGGTCTGGATCGTCTCCGAATTGACGCCCGCGGCTCTCAATGTCCTCTCATGGGCATCAATGCAGATACCGCAGCCGTTTATGGAGGAGACAGCAAGCGACCACAGCTCGAAATCGGACTTGTCCACGCCGGGATTGCCAATCACGTCCATGCGCAGCCGCGGCGGCATCGTCTTGTATTCTGGGTTGGAAGCGAGGTGAACGAAGCGGTAGTAGACATTGTTCATTACCACTACGGAGGCCGCAGCTTTCGCTGCGGCGATCGCCACAGATGTCATCACGCCCGAGGCTGCCGATTCCACCGCGGCAATCAGGGCTGAATTGCGGGTGGCAACTGCACTCGCTACCAGCACCCCGTATTTTCGCCGCGGCGAAAGCGTCTCATCGGCCATCAAGGAGGTCAAGTTAATCCTGACATCCTTCGCGAAATCGGGAATCTTGTCGTAGATTTGTTCGATCGGCGACATGCTGCGTCACGCAACCTTCAGTGTTTCCCCGCCGATTTCGCGGTTGCAGGGACAGAGCTCGTCGGTTTGCAGCGCGTCTAGAACGCGGAGTGTGTCCTTAGGACTGCGGCCCACACTCAGATTGGTCGCATAGACGTGCTGAATCGTGTTTTGGGGGTCAACAATGAAGGTATAACGATAGGCAACCCCTTCGGGTGAACGCACCCCGAGGCCATCGACGAGCGTTCCCTTTGTGTCGGCAAATTGCCAGATTGGTAGATTGTGCAGGTCGACATGTGAGCGCCGCCAAGCAAGCTTGCAGAACTCGTTGTCAGTCGAGCCACCCAGTACAACCGCATCTCGGTCAGCGAATTCCTTGGAAAGCCGAGCAAATTCTGCGATCTCTGTCGGGCAGACGAAGGTAAAGTCCTTTGGGTAAAAGAAGATGATCTTCCATTTCTCCGGAAAGCTCATTTCGGTCAGCGTCTCAAACGCACTCTGCCCTTCCTCTTCCTGCGCTTGAAAACCGGGCTTCACGCCTGTGATGTCGAATGGCGGCAACTGACTTCCAATTCCGAGCATGGTGTCCTCACAAACTTGCTTTTGTAGATCGTGACCTCACTGGTGGAGCAAACCATATGCCACGCATTCTTAGACCTAGAATTGGCGCAACAAGACCAGCCCAGCGGCTTGGATACAGGCGCCTTTGAGCACGAAAGTACACGGGCGCTGGCTACGCGGTTGGCGGGAAGACGGCAGCCAGACCTAAACCGAAGCAATCTCGTCCCCGACCGGTAGGCACTGCACAGCCGGCCTGGCCGGGCTATGGCAGTTTGGCGCTCGCCGCTGGTAACTGCGACGTCGTGCCGTTCAAGGTCCACAATCGGCGCGTTCGCAAGGCATCGAGGCGGCGCAGCAGCGGACGCGGGAGCTAAGGCGGCTTCCGCAAATGGCGAAGGGTTTCGATGGGCGTGCGCCGCCCGGTATCGTTCCGACCAATAGCCGCAGCTGGGGTTGAACGGCGCCGGCCGCAAGGCATGTTTTTCGGAACGTCTGTTAAGTCCGGTACGCCTGGCTATCGTAACGATTCGGCGCGCAGGTCCGGTCAGCTCATTCCCGTTGTTTGGCGAATTTGCTGATCGCAAGGAGATGGGGTCCTGCTGCGAAGCGCCCGGGAGACGGCGGGCGCAGCCTCGGCAACCGTTTTTGTCAAGACCGGATTGTTCTGCTGCCGAACGGTTGGGAAATCGAGATCTGTTCTCCCCTCGCAACGTTCGCTTGCGAGCATAATGTGTGTGCCCCCCTCGAGTGCCGCTGCACCTGTAAGGTGATGCCTTCCTCGCTGCGCGACATCCAAAGCGGAATCGGCAGGTAGCCTCAAGATCGTCTTTGGCAGGTAAAGAACTGCCCGGAGCGCTATTCGAATCTATCTCATCTAGACTATCGATGATGGCCGCGATCTTGCTGGTGTGTTTCTCGCGTCCAGACATAGCCGTCCAAGGTGCTCATGGGGATGTGGCAGGCCTTGCAAGCCACCGCTCGGCAGCCCGAGCGGAACGGCGCGCGCGACTTCCGCGAATACTTCCGCTCCAATACTGAGCCGTAGGGCATCAAAGGAGCGGCGCGTGATGCGCGCCAAAAGCGGCACGCCAGAGTGGCCAGTTTCAAGGGTCAGAACCAAGGTGACCTCAGCATCGCCGTGCGGCAGAGAGGCCGTTATGCGTGCTCGAAATACATTGAGGATAGAGCTTGCGCGCGGAGGTTCGCACGCAATGCTGACGTCGCCGGCAGCGATGCGCAGCCGCAGCCTTGCGCCCGGCCTTAGCGGTACTGCTGGTATCAGAAAGCGCGCGGATTTGAGGCGGAGCTTGACCAGCCCGTAGCGCCCGTCATAACCGCCGACCATAGTATCCAGACAGATTGCCGCTTCACTGCGGCTGGCGAGCGCCGGGTCGCTCTGGGTGACATTGAGCGGACCGGCCGCAGTCACGGTGCCATCTTTCATCATGACGAGATGATCGGCGAGACGTTCGATATCGGTGATGTCATGGCTGATGTAGATCATCGGCAACGCAAGCGATTGCAGGATGCGTTCGAGAAATGGCAGGATCTCGCATTTGGCGGAGCGGTCGCGCACAATGAGTGGATCGTCCAGCAGGAGTAGCCGAGGCTGGCCTAGCAGCGCACTGCCAAGGGCAAGTCGCTGCCGCTCGGTCTTGGAAAGATGTGATGGCGTACGCTCGAGCAGTGGCGCCAAGCTGTCATTCGGCTTGCAATATTGACCCCCTAAGCCGGGGGATCGGCGTCCAAAATTGACCCCCTACAGGTTGGTCTGTTGCGCTGCCTGCTTCGTAACAAAGCAGGTGGTG
>NZ_JASAUS010000137.1:0-21147 GCF_029953005.1 Bradyrhizobium sp. Mp27
CCTCTCTCACCCACGGCCTGCAACGACCTGGGGGTTTGCGGGCTCCCGTCCGTCACCGCAACGTCTACAATAGCTGACCTGCGGCGCTTCGACTTACAAGGGGTTCTCTCCGCGAGTGAACCTCTCTCATTCGGACGCGCGGATAGAACCCCTCATCCGGCGCTTCGCGCCACCTTCTCCCACAAGGGGAGAAGGAAGAAAGGACCAGGCCGAAAGTGACAATGCACCCCAACGACCCCAGCCTCCGCTCCTTCATCGAGGTCGATGCCGCCTCCGACTTCCCGATTCAGAACCTGCCCTATGGCGTGTTCTCGACCGCGGCGAACCCCACGCCGCGCGTTGGTGTCGCGATCGGCACTTATGTGCTCGATCTCTGGGCGCTCGAGCAGGATTGCCGGCTCGACGTCGGCCCGCTCGGCGTGTTCTCCGGCCCCTCGCTCAATCCGTTCATGGCGCTCGGACCAAAAGTCTGGACGAAGACACGCGCGCGGATCAGCGAGCTGCTGCGTCACGATCATCCGGAACTGCGCGACAATGAGGAGCTGCGCAAGCAGGCTCTGGTGCCGATGCGCGATGCGAAATTGCATCTGCCGTTCGCAGTGTCCGGCTATACCGATTTCTATTCGTCGAGGGAGCACGCCACCAATGTCGGCGTGATGTTCCGCGGCAAGGACAATGCGCTGCAGCCGAACTGGCTGCACATGCCGATCGCCTATAATGGCCGCGCCTCGACCGTCGTGGTCTCCGGAACGAAGGTGAAGCGGCCGCGCGGGCAGCTGAAGCCGCCGAATGTCGAGCTGCCGAGCTTCGGGCCGTGCAAGCGGCTCGATTTCGAGCTGGAGATGGGCGTCGTGGTCGGCCAGCCCTCAGCCATGGGCGGCATGCTGACCGAGCAACAGGCCGAGGAGATGATCTTCGGTTTCGTGCTGCTCAACGACTGGAGCGCGCGCGACATCCAGCAATGGGAATATGTGCCGCTCGGGCCGTTCCTGGCAAAGGCGTTCGCGACTTCGATCAGCCCGTGGGTGGTGACGCGCGAGGCGCTGGAGCCATTCCGGCTGAAGGGGCCGGAGCAGGAGCCGGTGCCGCTGGATTATCTCAAGCAGGCGAAGCCGCAGAACTATGATCTCGAGCTCGACGTCTCCTTGCGCGCGGCCGGCGCCAATGCGCCCGCCGGCATCAGCCGCACCAGTTTCAAATACATGTACTGGTCCTCGGTGCAGCAGCTCATGCACCACGCCTCCAGCGGTTGCGCGATGAATGTTGGCGATCTCCTTGGGTCCGGCACCATCTCCGGCCCGGAGAAGAACCAGCGCGGCAGCCTGCTGGAGATCAGCTGGAACGGCACCGAGCCGGTGGAATTGCCCGGCGGCATCAAGCGCTCGTTTTTGGAAGACGGCGACAGCCTCGTGATGCGCGGCTGGTGCCAGGGCAGTGGCTACCGGGTCGGGTTCGGGGAGGTCGAGGGGACGATTTTGGCGGCGGAGTAGGGCGCGCGCTCCGGTGTCGTAGGGTGGGCAAAGGCGCATTAGCGCCGTGCCCACCATTCTTCCGCAGTCGTGGTGGTCATGGTGGGCACGCTTCGCTTTGCCCACCCTACGGCCTCAACGGTGTGGACAGAGCCTAGCGCCTCTCGGGCGCCACGTCCTTGATCCGCGCGCAATGCGCCGCGACATCCTCCGGGCTGTATTTCAAATGCACCCGCTTGTCGGACGGCACGTGTTTGGTGACGCACACGCCCGGCCGCCATTCCTGCGTCGGCCTGATCGGGCGCGGTGCAAAACCGCCGCCGCAATTCGGGCAGACGTTGGAGAGTTTCGTCTCGACGCAATCCGCACAGAACGTGCATTCGTAGGAGCAGATCCGCGCATCCGTTGCATCAGGCGGCAGGTCGCGGTCGCAATATTCGCAGTTCGGTCGAAGCTGGAGGGCCATGGCTGAATCTCCGTAGATTGGCTTGATCATCGCAGACGGCGCGTGAAGCGCGAATGCCGTAGTTCCCTCGATTTCAGCCAGCTCTCAAATCCTTCAGCGGTAGCCGCGAGCTCTCCTTGAGCCTGTCGAGCACGATCGAGGAACGCACATGCGCCACGCTCTGGTGCGGCATCAGTACGTCGTTGACGAGGTTCGAGAGACCTTTCAGGTCCCGCAGCACGGCTTTGAGCAGGTAGTCGGCGTCGCCCGTCAGCGAATAAGCCTCCTGGATCTCGTCGATGCGGTTGACCAAGGCGCGGAAGCGCTTCGAATTGTCCGGCGAGTGGGTCGCGAGCCCCACCTGGATAAAGGCGATCACACCGAAGCCCAGCGCTTCGCTGGAGAGATCGGCGTGATAGCCCGAGATCACCTTCTCCTCCTCCAGCCGCATCCGCCGCCGCGAGCATTGCGAGGCCGAGAGCCCCGCGAGATCGGCGAGCTCCTGGTTGGTGAGGCGGCCGTCGTCCTGGAGCGCGCCCAGGATCTTGAGGTCGAAAGCGTCTACCGAGATCATGCGTCATTCGTCCATTTCATGCACAGACCGTGCATATGATAGCCAAAATGCGTCCCGTTTGCACGCTCATTGCACGGCCAGTGAAGGATAGTTCATGGCAGCAACAATTGGAGAGCACCATGGGTCCGTTTCCGCACGATGCACCGCCGGCCACCATCACCGCCGACAATCCGATGGGCACCGACGGGTTCGAGTTCGTCGAATATGCGCATCCAAATCCGGAAGAGCTGCACGCGCTGTTCAAGCTGATGGGCTATGCGCCCGTCGCCCGCCACAAGAGCAAGAAGATCACGGTCTATCGCCAGGGCGACATCAACTATCTCGTCAACGAGGAGTCCGGCACCCACGGCTTCGACTTCGTCGCCGCGCACGGCCCCTGCGCGCCGTCGATGGCGTTTCGCGTGGTCGATGCGAAGGCGGCCTATAACCGCGCGATCGCGCTTGGCGCCGAACCTGCCGATGTGTCGTCGGTGCAGAAGACGCTCGATGTGCCCGCGATCAAGGGCATCGGCGGCAGCCTGCTCTATTTCGTCTATCGCTACGGCGCCAAGGGCTCGGCTTATGATGCCGAGTTCGAGTGGCTGGGCGCACGCGATCCGCGGCCGGTCGGCGCCGGCCTGTTCTATCTCGATCACCTCACCCACAACGTCCATCGCGGCCGCATGGATGTGTGGACGGGCTTCTACCAAAAGCTGTTCAACTTCCGCCAGATCCGCTTCTTCGACATCGAGGGTCGCGCCTCCGGCCTGTTCTCGCGCGCTCTGACCAGCCCCGACGGTAAGATCCGGATTCCGATCAACGAGGACGCCGGCGAGTCCGGCCAGATCGAGGAATATCTGAATATCTATCGCGGCGAGGGCATCCAGCACATCGCCTGCGGCTGCCGCGATATCCACGCCACCATCGAAGGCCTGCGCGAAGCCGGCCTGCCGTTCATGCCGTCGCCGCCGGAGACCTATTTCGAGCGGATCGACGCGCGCCTGCCGAAGCACGGCGAGGACGTCGCGCGGCTCCAGACCAACGGCATCCTGATCGACGGTGAAGGCGTGGTCGATGGCGGCCAGACCAAGGTGCTGCTGCAGATTTTCTCCGCCAACGCGATCGGGCCGATCTTCTTCGAGTTCATCCAGCGCAAGGGTGACGATGGTTTTGGCGAGGGTAACTTCAAGGCCCTGTTCGAATCGATCGAGGAGGACCAGATCCGGCGTGGGGTGTTGAAGGTGGATACGGCGGCGTAGGTCGCTGCATTAGACGCGAGCTGCATCCGCACTATCGGTGGCGTCCCCGCGAAGGCGGGGACCCATAACCACAGGGAGCAGTTGTGGCGCGAGCTGATAACTCCGAGTCTTCGCCAAACCACTCCCTGGGGTTATGGGTCCCGGGCTCGCGCTCCGCGCGCCCCGGGACGACAGCGGAGACTACTTCCCCACCTTCCACGCAGCCGTCACCGCACCAATCTCCGCGCCCTCCGGCTCCCGCACCGCCGACGGGGTACGTGAGAACCGTGGCGCGGGCGCGGGCTGCTTCACGCCGTGGCGTTCGAGGAAGACGTTGCGGGCGACCATGTGCGGATGCTCGGTCGCTTCCGACATGGTCAGCACCGGCGCGAAGCAGATGTCGGTGCCTTCCATGATCCTGCACCAGTCCTCGCGCGTCTTGCTCTTGAACACGGTCTTCAGCTTTTCCTTCAGCGCGGGCCAGGCCTTGGGGTTCATCTGCGCGTCAAAATCGGCGTCGGTCAGGCCCGCGTGCTCGCGCAGCAGCGTGTAGAACTGCGGTTCGATCGAGCCGATCGAGACGAAGTGCCCGCAGGCACATTCATAGACGCCGTAAAAATGTGCGCCGCCGTCGAGGAAGTTCTGGTTGCGCCCCTCGCTCCAGCGGCCGATCGTCTTCATGTCGAAGAAGAACGACATCAGCGAGGCCGCGCCGTCGCACATCGCGGCGTCCACGATCTGGCCCTTGCCGGACCTTTGCGCTTCGAGGAGAGCGGCGAGCACTCCGACGACGAGATAGAGCGCACCGCCGCCGAAATCGCCGACCAAATTGAGCGGCGGCACCGGGGCTTCCTTGGTGCCGATCGCGGCCAGCGCGCCGGTGATCGAGATGTAATTGATGTCGTGGCCGGCGGCGTTGGCGAGCGGGCCTTCCTGGCCCCAGCCGGTCATGCGGCCGTAGACGAGTTTTGGATTGCGCGCGAGCACGACGTCCGGGCCGAGCCCAAGCCGTTCCATCACGCCGGGCCGAAAGCCCTCGACCAGCGCGTCGGCGCTGGCAAGCAGGTCGAGCACCTCTGCGATCGCCGCCTTGTCCTTGAGGTCGAGCTCGATCACCTTGCGGCCGCGGCCCGCAACCGACTTCATGCTCTTCTTGGCACCGACGCGATCGAGCGTGACGACATCGGCGCCCATGTCGGCCAGCATCATGCAGGCGAATGGGCCGGGTCCGATGCCGGCGAATTCGACCACACGGAAACCCGAGAGCGGGCCGGAGGTGCGGACGGAGGCGCCTTCTGATTTTTCTTGGGCTGGTTTATCGAGCACGTTGTTGTTTCCTCGGGTCGCCGGCGAATTCCGGTGGTCCGGCAATCGCCTTTGACGTTCCTCTTTGGGGGCGAGTTAATTGGCTGATTAACTTTTCTCGCCTTCATGTCCGCGAGGCAAGCGGTTTTCATGCATAGGCGCATAATAAAAGCGGCGCGCATTGCTGCGCGCCGCGAAAGATTTGTGTTGAGGCGCTAAGGCGCGACGTGCTGTCGCGCTTTATCGACTCGGTCAGCCCGCGGCAGCCACCGCGCGCTGCGCCATCACCTTGACGAGGTTGGCGCGGTATTCCGCGGTGCCGTGGATATCGGCCAGCAATCCGCTCGCGGGAATGCTGACATTGTCGAGCGCCGACGGCGACCAGTTCGCCTTCAACGCGGCTTCGATCGCGGGCACCCGCATCACGCCGCTCTGCGAGGCGCCGGTGGCGGCAACGCGGATCTCGCCCGACTTCGTCTGCGCAACGAACACGGCGGTCAGCGCGAAGCGCGAGGCCGGGTGCCGCATCTTTTCGTAGCCCGCCTTCGCCGGCACCGGGAACGACACCGCGGTGATGATCTCGCCGTCTTCCAGCGCCGTCGTGAACAGGCCCTGGAAGAAGTCCTCGGCTGAGATCGACCGCTTGTTGGTCTTGACGGTGGCACCGAGCGCGAGCAGCGCGGCCGGATAATCCGCGGCGGGATCGTTGTTGGCGATCGAGCCGCCGATCGTGCCGCGATAACGCACGGCGGGATCGCCGAGCACCGAGGTGAGATAGGCGATCGCGGGGATCGCCTTCTTCACATCGGCATTCTGCATGATGTCGAAATAGGTCGTGCCGGCCTTGATGGTCAGCACGTCGCCCGAGAGTTCGACGCCCTGCAGCTCCTTGATCTTGCCGAGGTCGATCACGTCCGACGGGCTGGCGAGCCGCTGCTTCATGACCGGCAGCAAGGTCTGGCCGCCGGCGAGGAATTTCGCCTCACTGCTCTTGCCGAACAGGGCGACGGCCTCGTCGACCGAGGAGGGGCGATGATAAGTGGTCTGGTACATCTTGTTGCTCCTCTCAGGCCGCGTGGATCGTGCGCCACACCCGGTCCGGGGTTGCGGGCATTTCCAGGTTGTTCTTGCCGATCGCATCCGTGATCGCGTTGATCACGGCCGCAGAGGCGCCGATCGCGCCGGCCTCACCGCAGCCCTTGATGCCCAGGGGATTGCCCGGGCATAGCGTCGTGGTGTGGGAGAGGTTGAACGAGGGCAGGTCGTCGGCGCGCGGCATGGAGTAATCCATGAACGAGGCCGTGACGGGCTGGCCGTTGGCATCGTAGATGGCGTGCTCGAGCAGCGCCTGCCCGATGCCCTGGGCGAGGCCGCCATGGACCTGTCCCTCGACGATCATCGGGTTGATCAGCCGGCCGAAATCGTCGGCCGCGACGAAGTTGACGAACGAGGTCTTGCCGGTGCCGGGATCGACCTCGAGCTCGCAGATATAGGCGCCGGCCGGGAAGGTGAAGTTGGAGGGGTCGTAGAAGGCGCTTTCCTTCAGGCCCGGCTCCATCCCGTCAGGCAGATTGTGCGCGGTGTAGGCCGCGAGCGCGACCATCGGGAAGGCGATCGCCTTGTCCGTACCGGCCACCTTGAACTCGCCGTTCTCGATGACGATGTCGCCTTCGGACGCTTCAAGGGCATGCGCGGCGATCTTCTTGGCCTTGGACTCCATCTTCTCCATGGCCTTCAGGATCGCGGTGAGACCGACGGCCGCGGAGCGCGAGCCGTAGGTGCCCATGCCGAATTGCACCTTGTCGGTGTCGCCATGAACGATCGAGACCTGGCTGATGGGAACGCCCAAGCGTTCCGCGACGAGCTGGCAGAACGTGGTCTCGTGACCCTGGCCGTGGCTGTGCGAGCCCGTCAGGATCTCGATGGTGCCGACCGGGTTGACCCGCACTTCGGCGGATTCCCATAAGCCGACGCCGGCGCCCAGGCTACCGACCGCCTTGGACGGCGCGATGCCGCAGGCCTCGATATAGCAGGACACGCCGATGCCGCGCAGCTTGCCGTCCGCCTTCGCCTTGGCCTTGCGGGCGGCGAAGCCGGCATAGTCGATCGCCTTCATCGCCGCATCGAGCGAGGCGTTAAAGTCACCGGTGTCATAGGCCATGATCACGGGCGTCTGGTGCGGGAACTGGGTGATGAAGTTGCTCCGGCGCAGTGCTGCCGGATCGACCTTGAGCTGCCGCGCCGCCGTCTCCATCAGCCGCTCAATCAAATAGCTCGCCTCCGGGCGGCCCGCGCCGCGATAGGCGTCGACCGGCGTGGTGTTGGTGTAGACCCCGACCACCTCGGCATGGATCGCCGGGATATTGTACTGGCCCGACAGCAGCGTCGCGTAGAGATAGGTCGGGACCGACGAGGAGAACAGCGACATGTAGGCGCCGAAATTGGCGTAGGTCTTGACCTTCAAGCCGGTGATCTTGTTGTTGGCATCGAACGCCATCTCGGCATGGGTCACATGGTCGCGGCCATGCGCATCGGTGAGGAAGGCCTCGGTGCGGTCGCCGGTCCATTTTACCGGGCGGCCGACCTTCTTCGAGGCCCACAGCGCCACCATCTCCTCGGGATAGATGAAGATTTTTGAGCCGAAGCCGCCGCCGACGTCGGGGGCGATGACGCGGAGCTTGTGCTCGGGGGCGATGTTGTAGAACGCCGAGAGCACGAGGCGGGCGACGTGCGGGTTCTGCGACGTCGTATAGAGAGTGAAATGCTCTTCCGCCGCGTCGTAGTCCGCGATCGCCGCGCGCGGCTCCATCGCGTTCGGGGCGAGGCGGTTGTTGGTGACGTCGAGCTTGACGACATTGGCGGCCTTGGCGAAGGCGGCATCCGTCGCGCCCTCGTCGCCGATCACCCAGTCATAGACCTGGTTGCCGGGTGCCTCAGGGTGAAGCTGAGGCGCGCCGGCCTTGATCGCGGCATGGATATCGGCGACCGCGGGAAGTTCCTCGTAATCGACGACGACAGCTTCGGCCGCGTCGCGCGCGAGGTTCTTGCTATCGGCGATCACGACCGCGACGGCCTGGCCGACGAAGCGCACCGTTTCCGGCGCCATCGCGGGCCATGCGCCCATCTTCATCGGGCTGCCGTCCTTGGAGGTGATTGCCCAGCCGCAGATGAGATTGCCGACCTTGTCGTCGACGATCTGTTGTCCGGTGAGCACTGCGACCACGCCCGGCATCTTCAGCGCGGCGGACGAATCGATCTTCTTCACCTTGGCGTGCGCATGCGGGCTGCGGATGAAATGGGCATGGGTCATGCCCTGCAATTTGATGTCGTCGACGTAACGGCCCTTGCCGGTAATGAAACGCTTGTCTTCCTTGCGCACGAGTCGCGCGCCGATGCCTTCAACACCCATGTCTGGTCCTCCCGACCGGAATTGTCTTGACTGCGCTTTCCCTCGAAAGCAGCAGCGGTGGTTCTTTATTCGAGGCGCGCCGCTTTACTCGGCCGCCTGCGAGACCTTCATGCGTCCGGCTGCGTCCAGCACGGCTTTGACGATGTTGTGGTAGCCGGTGCAGCGGCAGATATTGCCTTCGAGCTCCTGGCGGACCGTGGGCTCGTCGAGCTGGCCGCCATGGCGGTGCACGATGTCGATCGCCGACATGATCATGCCCGGCGTGCAATAGCCGCATTGCAGGCCGTGATTGTCGCGGAAGGCGGCCTGCATCGGGTGCAGCTCGTCGCCCTTGGCGATGCCTTCGATGGTGGTGACGCTGGCGCCGTCGGCCTGGCCCGCCAGCATGGTGCAGGATTTCACCGCCCGGCCGTCCACGTGCACGACGCAAGCGCCGCACTGGCTGGTGTCGCAGCCGACATGGGTCCCGGTGAGGTTGAGGTGATCCCGCAGGAGCTGGACCAGCAGCGTGCGGTCCTCGACGTCGACGGCAACGGCCTTGCCGTTCACCGTCAGTTTGACTGTAGACACGGAATATACCTCCCCGGAGTGATTTTGATTGTTTCTAATTAGAGACCGCCGCCCCCGGACTTTGCAACTAGGATTTTGGTCACGCCGGTCATGGAAAAGTCATCGATCCTGACGAGCGGGCAATGACTTGGGCGGGGACTTGGGCGGGCGACGCGGGTCGACTGCCGCAAAATGGTCGGCCCACGTGGGATGCCAGCCGTCATCCCATCCGGTCGGCTTTTGGCCGATGAGGCCCCGGATTGCACGCGCCTGCCGAATTTACCGCCCTTTATCCATTGTGCCCTAGTTTTGCGCATCCGGGTCCGGGGGCGGGGCGCCTCCGGATCACGGCTGAATAGTAAATGGGGGTTGGAATGTCCGGGCGTATCGCGTCGCCGTCGAAGCGTACAATATTGCCGACCCTCAGGTTCCGCGCCAAGATTATCCTCGGCTTCGCCGCGGTGCTGGTGATCTCAGCCGGCAGCATGGCTTTCTCTTATTTCGGCTTCGAGCGGGTCTCGTCCGGGGTCGGGTCCTACCGCAGCAGCGTCACCGAGGCCGATCTTGCCCGCAACATCGACCGCGAACTGCTCGCCTACCGCTCGGCAGTCCGTTATTTCGTCGTCACTGGCAAGGAGGACGATGCCAAGGCAGCGCTGGACGCCGAGACCGGCCTGAAGAGCGCCATCGACCAGGCGGTCAAGAGTGCCCAGAAGCCGGCGCGGCAGGAGGGCCTCAACAAGCTCGCCAAGGAATTCTCCAACTTCTCCGCGACCTTCGCGAAGGTCCTCCAGGCCAAGCGCGACAGTGCGCTGCTGGTGCAGAACCAGCTGACGCGCCAAGCCAATCTCCTGAAGTACAAGCTTGACGATATCGGCAACAATGCTTCCGATTCCGAGGCGCAGTCGATCGAGTTCGGCACCAAGCAGGTCAACGCCCAGTTCCAGACCGCGAGCGCCGCAGCCACCAATTTCGTGCTGACCTCCGACCAGGCGATTGCGACCAGCGCGCTGGCGCGGCTGAAATTCGTCGAGAATTCGCTCGGCGCGGTCTATTCCATGGACGACAAGATCGTCGCGGGCCTGAAGGACGCCAAGACCATCCTCGTGGCCTATCGCGAAGCGCTGGAGAAGCTGATCGCCAACGCCAAGATGGTGGATGATCTCGTCACCGAGATGAGCGGTTCGGCCGGTGCGATCCTGCAAGGCGCCACCGCCATGAAGGCGGACCTCGTCGCCGAACAGCAGCGGCTGGATTCGGAGTCGGAAGCGACCATCGGACGGACCGAGCAACTGGTGCTGATGCTGGCCGTCGGCGGTACGCTGCTCGGCGCGATCCTCGCCTTCCTGCTCGGCACCGGCATCTCGCGTCCGATGATCGCGATGTGCAAGGCGATGCGCGAGCTGGCGTCGGGCAATTTCGACGTCGTGCTGCCGGGCCTCGGCCGCAAGGACGAGATCGGCGAGATGGCCGGCGCGGTCGAGGAATTCAAGGTTCAGGCCGTGGCCAAGGCCGAGCGCGATGCCGCCGCCAGCGAAGCCCAGAACAAGGAACTGGCCACCGCACGCCGTTCCGAGCTGATTCGCTTTGCCGATGACTTTGAAAGCGCGGTCGGTGCCATCGTATCGAACGTGTCGGCTTCCGCTGTGCAGCTCGAATCGGCGGCCTCCACGCTGACCCGAACCGCCGAAACCACGCAGACCCTGTCGAGCCAGGTTGCCGGCGTGTCCGAGCAGGCTTCGAGCAACATGCAGTCGGTCGCAACCGCGACCGAGGAGCTATCGGCCTCCGTCGAGGAGATCGGTCGCCAGGTCCGCGATTCCAGCCGCATTGCCGAAGCTGCGGTGGTCCAGGCCAAGGAAACCGACGGCCGGATCGGCAAGCTGTCGCACGCCGCCCAGCAGATCGGCGAGGTGGTCAAACTGATCACCGCGATCGCCGAGCAGACCAACCTTCTGGCGCTCAACGCCACCATCGAGGCGGCGCGCGCGGGCGAGGCCGGCCGCGGCTTCGCCGTGGTCGCCAGCGAGGTGAAGTCGCTGGCCAGCCAGACCGCGAAGGCCACCGACGAGATCTCCTCGCACATCGCGGGCATGCAGGGTGCGACAGCCGAGTCGGTCGCCGCGATCAAGGAGATCGGCGCCACCATCGGCAAGATTTCGTCGATCTCGACCTCGATCGCGAGCGCCGTGGAAGAGCAGAGCGCAGCGACGCAGGAGATTGCCCGCAGCGTCCAGACCGTCGCGCAGGGCACCCAGACCGCCGCCACCGACATCGGCCAGGTCAACCGTGGCGCCGCCGAAACCGGCTCGGCCTCGGAGGAGGTCCTGAATTCGGCCAAAACCCTGTCCAGCGAAAGCACCCGCCTGCGCGCTGAGCTCGACCGGTTCATGGGGAATATCCGGGCGGCGTAAGTTTGCGGAGCCTGAAGCCCTCGTTGTCGCTCCACTCTCGGCTGTCGTCCCCGCGAAAGCGGGGACCCATACCCCCAGGGAGAGGTTATGGAGCGAGCTGGCAACTCCGAAGTCTTCGCCAAACATCTTCCTGTGGCTATGGGTCCCCGCGTTCGCGGGGACGACAGGCTCGCCCGCGTCACCTAACCGCAAGTTGCGACGCCATAAATTTACCGTGGCTTATCCTTTGCCAATTACCGTGCATATGAGTCAGGAAGCGGGCTGCTTCCGGGCTGCGCCTGGTTTTCCGCGAATGGAATGGGGTGGGGAATGCCCGTCAAGTCGACGCCGAACACATCGAAGCTCTTCACCCTGCGTTTTCGTGCAAAAATCATCCTCGGCTTCGTGGCTGTGCTGGCCATCCTCGCCGTCAGCATGGCTTTCGTCTATTTCGGCTTCGAGCGGATCCAGGCCGCCGTGGCCTCCTACCGGGCCAGCGTGTCGGAAGCGGACCTCGCGCGGACCGTGGACCGCGAGCTGATCGCCTATCAGGGACTGGCGCGGGCCTATACGCTGACGGGCGCGACCGATGACGAGACCGCGGCCAAAGCCGCCGAAGAGAATCTGAAGGGCGCGATCGCCAAGTCGGTGGCGGCCACGACCGGCGCGGCGCGCCGCGAACAGGTCGGCAAGCTCGAGGCCGAATTCCAGCGCTTCACCAAGGTGTTCGGTGAGATCATCACGCTGACGCGCGAGAACAACAAGATCGCCGCCGACGAGCTCAACAGCGTCGGCAACAAGATCCGCTTCAAATTCGACGATCTCGCCGATACCGCCGCGCTGGCAGGCCTGAACTCGGTTCAGACCACGGCCAAGGACGTCACCTCGCAATATCTCGCGGTCTCGACCTCGGTCAGCGCCTTCGTCGCCAAGCCGGAGCCGAAGACCGCCGACGGCGTGATCGCCCGCATCAAATTCCTGGAGACGCTGCTGGTCTCGATCTATGCCAACGACCAGAAGATCACCGACCGCGTCACCGAGATCGGCAATCTGCTGAAACAGTATCGCACCTCGTTTGCGAAACTGACCGAGAACGTGAAGGTCATCGTCAAGTTGAACGGCGAGATGACCAAGACGGCGGCGGGCATCCTGAAACTCTCGGCCGAGTTGCGGTCCGATCTGACCTCGGATCAGCAGCGCATCGAAGCGAGCGCCAACTCCACCATCACCGAGACTGAACGGCTGATGCTGATGATGGCGCTCGGCGGCCTCGCCATTGGCGCCGTGCTGGCCCTGATGCTCGGCAACGGCATCTCGCGTCCGATGATCGCGATGTGCAAGGCGATGCGCGAGCTTGCGTCCGGCAATTTCGACGTCGTGTTGCCGGGCCTGGGACGCAAGGACGAGATCGGCGAGATGGCCGGTGCGGTCGAGGAATTCAAGGTTCAGGCGGTCGCGAAAGCCGAGCGCGACGCCGCCGCGAGCGAAGCCCAGAACCGCGAGCAGGCCGCAAGCCGCCGCTCCGAGCTGATTCGCTTTGCCGACGATTTCGAGAGCGCGGTCGGCGCCATCGTGTCGAACGTCTCGGCCTCCGCCGTGCAGCTCGAATCGGCAGCCTCCACGCTGACCCGCACCGCCGAGACCACGCAGAGCCTGTCGAGCCAGGTCGCCGGTGTCTCCGAGCAGGCCTCCAGCAACATGCAGTCGGTCGCAACCGCGACGGAAGAGCTCTCGGCCTCGGTCGAGGAAATCGGCCGCCAGGTCCGCGACTCCAGCCGTATTGCGGAAGCTGCCGTGGTGCAGGCGAAGGAAACCGACGGCCGCATCGGCAAGCTCTCGCACGCCGCCCAGCAGATCGGCGAAGTGGTCAAGCTGATCACGGCGATCGCCGAGCAGACCAACCTCCTTGCGCTCAACGCCACCATCGAGGCGGCGCGCGCGGGTGAGGCCGGCCGTGGCTTCGCCGTGGTCGCCAGCGAAGTGAAGTCGCTGGCGAGTCAGACCGCGAAGGCGACCGACGAAATCTCCTCCCACATTACCGGGATGCAGGGCGCGACCGCCGAGTCGGTCGCCGCGATCAAGGAAATCGGCGCGACCATCGGCCAGATCTCGTCGATCTCGACGTCGATTGCGAGCGCCGTCGAGCAGCAGGGCGCCGCGACGCAGGAAATCGCGCGCAGCGTCCAGACCGTTGCGCAGGGTACCCAGACCGCCGCCACCGACATCGGCCAGGTCAATCGCGGCGCCGCTGAAACCGGTTCGGCCTCGGAAGAGGTGCTGAACTCGGCCAAGACGCTGTCATCCGAAAGCACGCGCCTGCGCGCCGAGCTCGATCGCTTCATGGGCAATATCAGGGCCGCGTAAGGCTCAGACCGAGTCTCACTCCCTCCCGAACGCCCGCCTCAACTCGACCTTCGCGCGCTCCAGCCGCGCGCGTTGTGTCTTGGCGCGTTGTGTCTTGGGCAGCGTCTTGCCGGCGCGGTTGATGTAGAAGGTCAGCATCGAGAGCGCCGAGCGGTAGGCGCCGGACTTGCGGCGCGAGCTGTGTACGGCCGAGCGCTTCAGCGAGATCGCGATCTTCTTTGCGCTGGTCAGCTTGAACACGCCCTGCTTGAGGTCGAGTGCATCGCTCTCCTTCGTCACGCGCTGCGACCAGCGCTTTGGCGAGGCGCGCTTCGTGCTCTTGCGCGCGGTCGTGCTGCGCCTCGCACTGGTTTTCCGCGCTCCCGTCTTTCGAGAATGTGTCGTCTTTCTGACGTGAGCCATGCGTCAACTCCCTGCGGCTCCATCGGAAACGGATGACCCCAAGGGCTGTTCCTGCGGGAACCTGCCCTTGCCGCAGGCGTTGTCGCAGGTGGCAGGCGGAATGCCGCACCCCGATGATCGGATCGCCCCCGTTCGCACCATGTGAGCCGGGGCCGCTTCCATTGGTTAGACCCAGCAACGCGATGGAATTGCAGCAAAGCCCAGCGCTGAATTATGGACCTGCAGTCTCTGCGGCGGCCGCGACCGACCGCATCGTCGAGACCAGCATTCCCGCGCGGCTCGACGCGCTGCCGTGGAGCGGCTTTCACACCCGCGTCGTGCTGGCGCTCGGGATCACCTGGATCCTCGACGGGCTCGAGGTGACGCTCGCCGGCGCGCTCTCCGGCGCGCTGAAGCAGAGCCCAACCCTGCAGTTCTCCAATCTCGATCTCGGTATCGCCAATTCCGCATATCTTGCCGGTGCGGTGCTCGGCGCGCTCGGCTTCGGCTGGCTCACCGATCGCATCGGCCGCAAGAAGCTGTTCTTCATCACACTGGCGCTTTATCTCTCCGCGACCGCCGCGACCGCCTTGTCGTGGAATGTCGCGAGTTACGCGCTGTTTCGTTTTCTCACCGGCGCCGGCATCGGCGGCGAATACACTGCGATCAACTCGACGATCCAGGAACTGGTGCCGGCGCGCTATCGCGGCTGGACCGATCTCGTCATCAACGGCAGCTTCTGGATCGGCGCGGCGATGGGCGCGGTGGCAGCCATCGTGCTGCTCGATCCCGCATTGATCGGTCCCGATCTCGGCTGGCGCCTCGCCTATCTCATCGGCGCGGCCCTCGGCCTCGTCGTGCTGTTGATGCGGATGTGGATTCCGGAGAGCCCGCGCTGGCTGATGATCCACGGCCGGCCCGACCAGGCCCACGCCATCGTGGACGAGATCGAGCGCTCGGTGATTGGGCACGACCAGCATGCGAGCGACGGCCGCTTCGCGAAAATCCGACTGAAGATGCGCGACCACACGCCGATCAGGGAGGTCGTGCACACGTTGTTCTCCGTCTATCGCCAGCGCTCCCTGGTCGGCCTCGTGCTGATGGTCGCGCAGGCGTTCTTCTACAACGCGATCTTCTTCACCTTCGCGCTGGTGCTGACCGACTTCTACGGCATCAGCGCCGATCATGTCGGCTGGTATCTCCTGCCGTTCGCCGCCGGCAACTTCCTCGGTCCGCTGCTGCTCGGCCGCCTGTTCGATACGCTCGGCCGCCGCGTCATGATCACGTTCACCTACGGCGTATCGGGCGTGCTGCTGGCGCTCTCTGGCTATCTGTTCTCGATCGGCGCGCTGAGCGCGCAGGGGCAGACCATTGCCTGGATGGTGATCTTCTTCTTTGCCTCGCCCGCCGCGAGCGCCGCCTACCTGACCGTCAGCGAAACGTTCCCTCTGGAGGTGCGCGCGCTGGCGATCGCGGTGTTCTACGCGGTCGGCACCGGCATCGGCGGCGTGATCGGACCCGCGCTGTTCGGCGCGCTGATCGACACGGGATCGCGCACCAGCGTGTTCGCGGGCTATCTGCTGGGGGCCTTCCTGATGATTGCGGCTGCGATCGTGGCGTGGCGCTACGCCGTCGCCGCGGAACGAAAATCGCTCGAACAAATCGCGCGGCCGCTTGCCTTTATGGAGTAGACTATGAAATCGGAACTGGCTGAACTGGATCAGAAGCGCCCCATGGTTGACGAAGAAGCGCCCGACGCGGTGCCGGTGCCGCATGCGCTCGTGCCGCATCTGGGGGAGACCGCGATCCTGCTCGACATCGACGGTACGCTGCTCGACCTGATGCCGACGCCGCGCGAGGTGTGGGTGCCGCCGGGCCTGTCGGAAACACTGAACCGGCTGACCGAGCGCACCTCCGGCGCGCTGGCGATGGTCAGCGGGCGTTCGCTCAACGACATCGACCTGATCTTCGCGCCCGACGTGTTTCGCGCGGTCGCCGGTCACGGCGCTGAGATGCGCCTGTCGGTGAGCAATGAGGCCGATGACGTGCATGCGCCGCCGATGGACAAGGAGCTGAAGCGGGGCCTGGCTGCGATCGCAAAGCTCAGCCCCGGCATTCTGCTCGAGGACAAGGGCTATTCGCTGGCGCTGCATTATCGCCTCGCGCCGCATGCGGAGAAGGCGATCTACGAAGCCGTCTCGCTGATCCGCGCCGATCTGCCCAATGCGCCGATCGAGGTGCTACCCGGCAAGTTCGTTTGCGAGATCAAGCACGACGGCTTCACCAAGGCGACCGGCGTGCGCGAATTGATGAAGCATGAGCCCTTCAAAGGGCGCCGTCCGATCTTCATCGGCGACGACGTTACCGATGAGACCGTGTTCGCGATCATGCCCGACATGAACGGGCTGTCCTTCTCGGTCGGCCGCCGCGCCATCGGCGTCAACGGCCATTTCGACGAGCCGAAGGATGTCCGCGCGTTCCTCGCACATCTGCTCGACGATACAAGGTTGGAATAAGGCACCGACACCTCGGGGCCACATTGTCGCTCGCGTAGTTCCCTCGCGCGCGCAATTCATGCTGGGCAACACAGCGACGAAAATCGACTTTGTTGAGTGAAACCGCCGGGTTCCCAGGAGGAACACTGGTTCCAACGCACGCGCCTGATTTTGGTTTCAATTCGTACAAATGATGATCAGGAACCATATTGATGAACGGCAGTTAAACGGGGTGGAATGAACAGGAGGGGACGGCCTGTGAACTTAGTCGTCGTTTCGAATCGAGTTGCGCGCGGCAAACCCAACGAGCCCATGACGGGTGGCTTGGCTGCGGCGTTGCTTCCCGTTGTGGAACATTCGGGTGCTATCTGGGTGGGTTCGTCAGGCCGCGTGCGTGACGGCCATCAGAAGGAACCGTTTGCCGAGATCGAAGCGCTGGGCTCGGGCGCGATTGCGACGCTGGATCTGCCGGCGGCGCACTACGGCGGCTATTACGAAGGTTTTGCCAATTCGGCGTTGTGGCCGGCCCTGCATTCGCGCAGCGATCTGATCCGCGTCTCGCGGGACGACTATGTCAGCTATCGCGAGGTCAACGCCTTCATGGCGCGCGCCTTGATGCGCTTCCGGAAAGCGAAAACGGCTTTCTGGGTGCAGGACTATCATTTCCTCGCGCTCGGCGCGGAGCTGCGCGATCTCGGCGTCGATGATCCGATCGGCTTCTTCCTGCACACGCCGTGGCCGGTCGCTGCGGTGATGCAGGGCGTGCCCAATCATCGCGAGCTGATCACGGCGATGCTGGCCTATGATCTGCTCGGCTTCCAGACCAATGAGGATTGCCAGAATTTTCTCGGCTATGTCGCGGGCGAGCTCGGCCTCGTCGTCGAAGACGGCGTTGCGATCTCGCAGCATGGCCGTACGCGTTGCGAGGTTTTTCCGATCGGCATCGATGCGGAGAAGTTCGCAGCTTATGCCGCGAAGTCGGCCTCGCATCCCGACGTGTCGCGGCTGCGCCGCAGTCTCAACGGCGAGCGGCTCGCGATCGGCGTCGACCGGCTCGACTATTCCAAGGGTCTCGTCAATCGCATCAGCGCGTTCGATCGGCTCTGGACCGAGCATCCGCAGTTCGCGCGCAGCATCTCGCTGCTCCAGATCGCCAACCCCTCGCGCGGCGCGATCGAGGCCTATGGCAATCTTCAGAACGAGGTCGCGCGTCTCGTCACCGACGTCAACGGCCGCCACGGCGAGGTCGACTGGACGCCGATCCGCTACCTCAACAAGGGCTTCAGCCAGACCGTGCTCGCGGGTCTCTACCGCACCGCACAGATCGGCGTGGTGACGCCGCTGCATGACGGCATGAACCTCGTCGCCAAGGAATATGTCGCCGCGCAGAACCCGGCCGATCCCGGCGTGCTGGTGCTGTCGAAGTTCGCCGGCGCCGCCAACGAGCTCGAAACGGCGCTGCTGGTCAATCCGCACGACATCGACGGCATGGCGCGCGCGATCGCGGTCGCGGCCGCGATGCCCCTGGCCGAGCGCAAGATGCGCTGGGACGCGATGATGAAGAAGCTGCGCGGCCACACCATCCAGCAATGGTCCGCCGACTTCGTCGCCGAGCTGGAGAGGTGCCGGACCGAGAAGGCCGTCGTCGCGCCGCTCGAGACCCAGCCGCCGCAGGCCCTGCGCTGGCTGAAGTCGGCGATATCAGGTGTGCGGCTGATTTAAGCTTTCTTGCTCTCCCCTTTCTCGCGGGGAGAGGCGCTCAATAGCAATACGACACCCCGTCCAAAATCGCGCATTGCCGCTTGTTCGGCGCGTTGGGATCGTCCAGCGGCACCATGCCTTTGCCCTGGCCGACGAACACGCCGGGTCCGACATGCACCGAGCTCTTGTTGCCGATGATCACGCTCGGATGCGGCGAGGCGCTCGAGCGCGTCCCGTCCGGCCAGATGATGGCATCGCCCGAAAGCACTCCGCGGCGCCCGTCGTCGCAACTCACGTCGACGCCCTGCCGGGTGCAGACCTGCGCGGCGGCCGGCACGGCGAAGGCGGAGCCAAGGGCCGAAATCAGGCCCAGCGCGGCGATGGTCTTTTGGATGGTCATGGCGTCCCTGGTCGTGTTTGGCGGTCTTGGGTGAATCGTCGCGCCAAACCCGCTTCCGGTTCAGCCATTGGGCGGTTCCGAAGCGCCAGCGGACGCCAGATATTGTCTTTCAAATACAATATCTTACGGAAAATTCACCCGATTTCCCCGCGATCCCTTGCAAAATCATCGGCTCCCCTTCAAGAGAGGGCGCTCCGGAGAGATGGCCGAGTGGCTTAAGGCGCACGCTTGGAAAGCGTGTGTGCGGGAAACCGTACCGTGGGTTCGAATCCCACTCTCTCCGCCAGTATATTGTTCGCCACTGTTCGTGGTCGTTCGAACTCCACAGCAACTTCAGTGACTTACGCCGAATGACTGTACTTCGCAGTTCGTTGGTGTTCTTCCTAATCGGGTCACTGACCGTAGCTGAAGACCGTGGGTTCGGAGGACGATTTCGTTGGAGGAACAATGGCTGGACGGCTCAAACCACTCGACGTAGAGCGCCTCATAAAGCCCGGCAAATACGCCGATGGCGGCGGCCTGTATTTGATCGTCACAGGACCGACGTCGAGAAGCTGGTCGTATAGATATTGGAAAGACGGAAAAGAGCGGTGGCACGGTCTTGGCTCGTTGAAGGAGGTATCGCTAAAGGATGCGCGGCTTGCCCGCGATGCGGCCCGACTGCGTGTTAAAGGTGATCGCAGCACGGCCGGTATCGACATCGTTCAAGAGCGGCGAAAAGCACGCGACGAAGCAAAAACCGTCGTGGCCAATATGGTATTGCCAACCTTTGAAGAATGTGCCGAAGCCTACATTCGGGCGAACTGGTCGACCTGGAGTGAGAAGCATCGCGATCAATGGCCGTCCTCCCTGAAACGCTACGCCTATGCCACCATCGGCAAACTGACGATTCCGGAGATCAAGCCAAGCCACATCCACGATCTGCTGGAGCCAATCTGGGTGGAGAAGCGGGAGACTGCGAACCGCGTCCGTGGGCGAATTGAGACGATCATCGCAAAGAACGTCGATATCGACGATCCTGAGTTCCGCAACCCAGCCGAACTGACACGGCAGATGCGCGAGGCTTTGGCCTATGCCGAAGCTCCGGCATTTTTGAGGCTTCTAGCTAGCGCGCCAGGCAGAGCTGCTGCCATGTTGCGCTTCCTAATCTTTACGGCTTGCCGCACCAACGAGGCGGTCGAGGGGCGGTGGTCCGAGATCGATCGGCCAAATTCGACTTGGAAAATTCCGGGCGACCGAATGAAGATGGACCAGGACCATTACGTTCCATTGTCCGACCCCGCCCTGGCGGTACTCGACGAGTTGCGCGATGGACGCCAAGGCGAACTGATCTTCGCCGGTCTTGATGGCGGAGCATTCTCAGAAAACGCAATGCTCGCAGTACTTGATCGTCTCGGCTACGGACACGTGACCGTGCATGGTTTCCGGTCAACCTTCGCGACTTGGGCGGAGGAATGCACCGATTATCCGGACGGCGTACGCGAAGCCGCGCTGGCCCACAAATACAAGAGCGAGACCACCGCAGCCTATCAGCGGGGCCAAAAGTTGGAAAAGCGACGGGCTCTAATGAAGGATTGGGCCGCATTCCTCACCGGCAGCAATGTGTTTCAGCTGCAAGACCGCAGGGTGGGATAACTCCGGCTACCGAACGAAAGGCCCGTCGGTTCTCGCCGGCGGCACCTTCTCGACGATCTCTACAACGAGGTCTTAAGGATGCGGCGGAGAGCTATCCGCATCTGGGGCACATTTTCGCCGCGCCGGCGGCCAATGGGACACGCCGATGAAGCACGCTGACGAACGACCCTATGCTGACCCGGAAGCGGCCGCGCGCAAGCTCGTCGAGCTCGCAGCCAGCGTCGAGGCTGTCCAGGACGGCCGCATCTACATCGAGAGGATCAACGCGCCCTTTTTGTTCAAGCTGAAGGGCAGTGGCAGCGAGTTCGGCGTCGGGCTCAAACACGCGATCGAGCGCGGTTGGCTGTCGAAGCACGAAAGCGGCACCTACGTGATACTGATGCCGTACAGTGAAGATCTGCTGACTCTCAAATAGCAACGTATTGGCTTGGGCCGTCAACTGAGGCGGCCTTACCGCAGGCGCCGACGCTCCAACGCGGCGACGACTTCGAATACAACGATGATCGCCGCGACCAAGGTAAGGCCCAGCGTCGTCGTGATCAGAATCATCTGAAGCATGATCTGTTTGGGCGCCTCACTTCGGCGGCTGTAGCCCCCGGCGATCTGAGCCAATTGTTGATATGCGAGCCCGTCTCGGCTTGGCGGCTTTACGGATCGCGTGGCGGTGGTGGCGCCCTGCGCGCAGCAACGGGAATGCGGCATGCCCCGCGGGTCACTTCAAATTCCTCCGGGTGTGGTCAGTCAAATTCCTCCACCCGCGAGGCAGGACAAGGGACTGTTAGTTTGAGTTTGTTTCCCGGGCAAGAGCTT